>JAAXKN010000017.1 GCA_025612375.1 Ignavibacteria bacterium | reverse complement strand
CAATTACAGTTGCGGGGCAGCACCGGATTTTCACCGGTTTCCCTATTCTTCCCGAAAAGCGGGACACCGTAACGTTATAAAGTCACCAGATAAATTATAAAATATTCAGCCCTTTTCCAAACTTCATAATAAAAAAAACCTCTCCCCCTTGATTTTTAAGGGAAGAGAGGCTTTTTCGGGGTTGAGGTATGCATGAAGAAAATTTTTTAATATGGGCGTGCACTATTAGTCTTTACTACCACCCTTTAAGCCTGTTCATAAGGAGGTAGGCCGAGAAATAAAGGAGTGCGCCCAGCAACATAGCCACGTTAAACCCGTAGTTGATTGTAATTAAAATGATTGCCGTCGAACCTATTACCGAGGCCACGCCGTTTACGGCAAAACCCCAGTCAATCAGTTCCCCGACCTTCTGTGCGGCTTTGGGGAAAGGCATTCCCATAAAGAATCCCAGAGGCGCAATTAAGATCATTGATATAATCACACGGGGTATGAGGCTAAAGCCCGTTAAGAGGCCGGTAAAAGGCCTGAAGAGCGTTACCTCGAGCATTAAGAGAATTACTATGCAGTAAAAAGGCACGCGGTCGTTAAAGCGCGAAGAAAAGCGGCTTCCCACGCCTGAACTCAGCAGAAGCGTAAGGAGAATTACAACAAAGCTGTATGATGAAGCGCCTATAAAAAGGGTATATCTCTGTATCAGCACCACCTCAACAATCATAAAAGCCGCGCCAATGGTAAAAAAGTAGAGCCAGGGGGCAGCCTTCAGCTTGCCGCTTTTCTTCAGGTAAGGCAGAAGCATTAAAGGAAGAACAAGGATACATATTATAAGGAGTATGGTGGAAATTATGAGCTTTGAGATCGGGAAGCCCCGGAACTCATAGGGAGAGATTTCCTTCAGCTTGGCAAATTCCACATTCTTCCAGAGCCCAAGCTGAGCTATGTAAGGCTTGTCGTCGTTACAGGGGCTGATATCTATCTGAGATCTCAGGGCCTCGGTTTTCCAGCCGTTTGAGACGATCTTGTTAATAAGGTTTCCTTTTACTGAATCCGGTGCCGGGTATAAAAGCTTTATAAAAGGAGAAGTCTCCTTATTAAGTTTTACCACGGCAGTATCAATAAAGTCTCTTGTTAAAGGTTCCTTAGACAGTATCAAAAGGTTCCTGTGATATTTAGGAAGGTCGTAGACCGCAATGTGCTGACGCGGGTTCCTGACGCCGGCCTTATCGAGGGCTTCAATTACCTCGCTTACAACCTTAGGCATATACATCTGGTGCTCCATATAGAAGATGCCTTTTTCTGTAAGTGCATTATAGTAGTCCTCAAAGGCCTCAGTTGTAAAAAGATAATTTTCAGCAAGCGCAAATGACCCGGAGGCAAGGGCCGCAAAAGTGTTAGAGCTGAAAGAGGTAATAAGGTCAAATTTATTTCTGAACCTTCTTACATACGTGCGGCCGTCTTCGGTAATTACCTTTACGCGGGGATCGCTGTATATGTTTCCTGAAAAGGTGGAGAGCTCACCGTCCAGGAGCATGCTGTTGATCTTAGGGTTTACCTCAACGGCATGGATTTCCTTTGCCCCTTCCTGCAAAGCCTGCAGCACTTCGCCTCCCCCGCCGGCGCCAAGGGAAAGAACAGTACAGTTATTTTTGCATTTAATGAAATTCTTGAGGCTGAAGAGCCCGAAGTCGAATTTCATGGAGTCAGGGCGGTTCCAGTTTCCATCGAAGCGGTGCACGGGAGTGTTAGCCATGTTGTCAATATTAATGCCGCGTGAATCTTCGCCATATTTGTAAATCTTGATTTTCGCCATAGAGTCCCAGTACTGGTAGACAACAGGGGCCCTTTCTTTTCTTGGCGGATTAAGCAGCGTGTGAGAGCAGCTGATAAGTATAAACATCAGGGCTAAAGGCACAAGGTTAAAGTACCTGTACCATTTTTCGAAAGAAAGGAAAGACGCAATAATAAGCGGCAGGCAGATCAGGAATGATGCCCAAGGGGTACTGAAAGAATTCATGAGCAAGATAGCCAGGAGCGCGCCTGAAGCGGCCCCTAAAAGATCTGCCATATAGAGCCTCGGCATATCGCCGTAGTTATCCCTGAAGAGTTTTGCCAGTGCAATGCCTGCAAAGAAAAATGAAGAGCTTAAGAGGATTACGGTCAGAATAAATTTCCACACCATTTCACCCGCCGTAAAAAGACGGGAGAAGTCGAGCTTAATATTAAGCACTACGGAAGGGCCCGCAAGTGCAAGCAGGGACGCCGCAAGGAGGAGAAATCCCGCCGCGTTACGGCCCTTAAACGGCCTTTCGAACAAGCGGAGGGAAAGAGCCCCAAGGCCGAGGCCCAGTATGGAGAGCGACAAGATCAGGAATGCGAACGTATAATAAAATTCTGCTGAAAATATTCTGGTCCAGACTATTTCCAGCGATATGAGTGAGACGGACATTAAGGCAATAATATAGAATTTTGAGTTTTTCATGCTTCCTCTTGTGATTTATGCAGAGATTACCACTCTTTATACATGAATAGACGCTTTGGGATCCAGTGAGGTTTCAAAATAGTGTCGAATGGATTTATTGGCAGTTATGCGGACGGAATAGCTTCTGAGCGGCCGTGAGGTAAATTCCGGGGAAACACCGGTTTTTGTTTTTAAGATGAAGGCAGTATTTTATTCTTCAGATAATGAGCAGCCTCATCAGTATTGCGAAGGATATGGCAAAGGACATGTAGAACATGTGGCTCCTGATCTCCTCTTTGAATGAAACCACCAGCTTGTACCAGAGGTAAATTACGAGCGCTTCCAGAATAAATATCTTAAAGCCCTGGTTGATGTGCGAGGGAATTAGGTAATCGACAAAGAAGGTCAGGAAAATAAAAATGAGGAGCGCATAGTCCATATCGCTAACCTTAAACTTCTTCAGAGGGAATACCGTGCCGTCGGCGATAAGGAATATCATAATTATAAAGGTTAGTATGTAATAGCTCATTTCAGAGATGAAGTTAAAGGCCTCGCTGCCTTCAAATACCTGGCTCTGGAGCGTATGGTTTAGGCTTGTAATTGTGAAGAAGGCAGCGATGTTCATGAAAATAAAAATGTCATCGACGCCTTTATAGATATTTTTATTCCTGGCGGCTATAAGAAAGAATGCAAGCCCAGTAATAAGGAGCCCCCAGAGTATATTATTTTCCATTGAATTATGGTTGGGTATGGAGAGTATCAGGATCAGCAGAAGGGCAAGTGAAGTCAGGTAAATAAATGATTTCTGTATGATTTCATTGTTCCTGTTCCACATTCCGGCCCAGAACTTTCTTTTATAGATCTCCTTCCTGTAGGTATTCAGAAAAGATATAACCGGCTCTGCAAAGAGGAGCAGCACAACAAAGAATGCAAATAATATTAAGGGCAGAGTGTGAGAGCCTGTAAGGTAGTAAATTGCAATAAGGGCAAAGATAACCGAATAAGAATCGATTATTGCAACGGTAAGCCTTTGTGAACCTGTAACCTCCAGTATCAGGTGGTGAAGGTGCGTTTTATCGGGAAGAAAAGGGCTCTTCTTTCTGAGCATTCTTCCGGCTATAACCCTTATGGCGTCTGTCAGGGGTACGGCAAGCAGAATTGCCGGGAAGGTCAGGTCCAGCACGCCTTTATTCATTTTAACCGAGATGAAAAGGGACGAGGTTATAAGGAAAAATCCCAGTATGAGTGAGCCTGTATCCCCCAGGAAGATCTTAGCCGGGAACCTGTTAAATTTAAGGAAGCCCAGTAGGCTGCCTATAAGGCTTACCGATAAGAGAATAAGTATGTCGCAGCCGAAGAAAACCGAAAGGCTCAGAATGACAGAAAAAGCCAGGATTGAAAAGCCGCTTACCAGGCCGTCAATTCCATCCATAAAATTAACGGCGTTTATGCCGCCGACAATAAAGGCTATTAAGATGATATAATCCAGCGGATGTGGAACTGCAACGTCAAGGTATACCAGTTCCACGTACTGCTGATTGAGGTAAATGAGAACAAGCAGGCAGGCAAGGAACTGCCCCCAGATCTTGACCATGTAGCTGAGGCCGAGAATGTCGTCAAAAAATCCGATCATCAGGATAATGTTTGCCGCCACCATCAGGAGCCTTATTGAATCCAGCTCGTCAGAAAGGAACACCACCGTAAGGGCAGCCGAGAGATAGATCAGCAGCCCTCCCATGCGGGGTATAATTGCGGTATGGATTCTCCTGTTTCCGGGAAGATCCACGACTTTGATTTTGGTTAAATACCGTATCAGAAATGGAGTAGTAAAAACAGTAAAAATCAAACTTATTATAAAAATAAATAAGAGATTCATTTTGCCTTAGCCTCTGTTATCATTCTAAGCAATCCCAAAAACACACGTTCAAATGCAGTCTCATCATATCATTACGTCATAAACATCATTTCAGCCCTGAGTCCGGAGAACCGGGAAATGAGACCAGAGCGCATTGCAGGCAGATCTAGCATATTTAACTAAAGAGAGGGGCGGCTTTCCCCCATTAAAAAAGCATCCTCTCTTTAATTCACATTCTCAAAAGAGTCAGATCACTTTACTTCAAAAGAACAAACTTTTTCGTTTCCCTGAAATTCCCGCTCTGGAGCTGGTAGAAATAAATGCCGGCAGGCAGGTCCTGGCAATTAAGAATTATTTCATAGTTTCCTTTGGCTTTCATTTCATCCATTACCACCTTAACCGCCTGTCCTATGCTGTTAAAAAGAGTAAGCCTTGCCCTTCCGTCCTGGCTGAGCGAATACTGAATTTTTGTTGACGGGTTAAAAGGATTCGGATAATTCTGTTCAAGCGCATAGACAGGATTTGCAGGAGAATTTTTTCTAACCGGCATAGGGCTCATGTTTTTGTCAATAAGAGTATACACGCCGAGGGAATTTGTCATAAAGCGGGCACAGTGCCTTGCGGTATCAATCGTTGTGGCCTCGGCAGTCCAGGTGCCGTCGCCTTCTGTGGGCCTCCTGTTTACAACAAGGTCACTTTCATTGTAGCCTCTGAGCTCAGTGCCGTCATTATAGAAAAGTCTTACATCGGCAGCCCATCCGGAGCCCAGGCTGCCGGGGAAAGAAAAGTTAAACATGCGGTCTATACCTTTTCTGCTCAGTATACCTGAGTTGCTGAGAGCCCTTTGTCCCGGAGTATAGGTAAGTAAAACCTGCTCGGGCCAGGATGTGCCTGACCAGATTATTTCCGCCACCCTCTTTCCATCGACACCGATAAAGATAGTTGTGTCGCCGGATGAGCTTCTAACGGGTGCAGCCGCGGCGCTGCCCAGAGGGGTGTACTCGCTTGCTCCGATGTCACAGCCTCCATCAGCAATATTAGTCGAACGGATAATGCCGTTTATGTCCTCTGAATTTGAAAAGTTAGGAAAGCCCTGGCCGTTAACAACCCAGCTTTCAGGAGAAATTGAAACCTCAGAGGGTGAAGCAAATCCGGGGTTTATGCTGATTGAATGCGGGTCCCACGAGGTAACGCTTGTCCAGTCCCTGATTGTTGCCCTGATGCCTTTGCCGCAGAAGGCGACAAATGAGTTCTGTGAGCCGTCGACATAGATGAGGTTAAAGTCGCTCGTCATGCTGCCTTTCATGGCAGGTGTTCTGTAAATTGACCAGCTTTTGGCATTAGGGCTTGAGTTTCCGTTGTAGAAGATATTGTTCTTCAGGTCTATCATGCTGCCCTGGGCCATTGGGCCTATGTAGATGCACTGCGTTTCATGATAGTCCCTTTCTGTTTCTTCTATATATATGGTATTGTTATAAACCTCAACAATTCCCGCCGTAGGGACGTCAATTCCGGTTGTAACAATTGTACCCAGGCGCCCGTTAATGTTGTCGCTGTCCCTGAAGCCATAGACCATATTGTTATAAACTTTATAAGTAGAATATACGCTGCCCGCCTCGAGCTGAATGCCGAAGACCGCGGGCTGGAAGTTGCCCGTATCGGCTGTAGCGTTAAAGAGGTCATGTATCCTGTTGGCATTAATTGTATAGCTGCCGGGCCCGTATGTATGGATTCCCCTTACGCGCCTTCCTGCTGTTGTGCCGTTATTTGTGCCCAGGTTGGTTACGTTATTTTTCCGGATAATGATGCCCTGGTTATTACCCTGGTTTGTGCCGACGTGAATTCCATAGACCGGAAGGAGCGGGTATTGAGCCCTCAGGTCGCCAACGACTTCGTTGCCTTCTATAACTATATCCGACACCTTATTGGCATAGATCCCTTTGTGATAAAAGTGTATCTCGTTGCCGCGTATAATGTTTCCGGTCTGGATGTTAAGGGTATCTTTTCCCAAAATGACCGCATTAACAGAAGACACCTTGTTGTTTTCAATCAGGCAGTAGTCGGCCGTCGGAAGTGCGTTTCTGAGAATGATGCCCATATCCTCATCTGTCCATACGTTTCCTTTACCCTTTGCCTGTATGACGCAGTTCTTAATTGTAATAAAGTCGCCATAGATATCGATGGGTTCCGTGCCGTACCTGCTGTCGCCGGCAATGATGGTCATGTCGCGCGTATAAGAGGCGTTAGAGCCGTCAATTGTTATATAGTCTGTTGTCTCGCCCGGCCTGCCGATTCTTATGGCAAACATTGACGTATCCTGCCCCATTACATTAAGCACAACCGTTGCACCCGGGGCGGGCTTAAACACAGCGCGTGAGTTCTGCTGTGGTTTATTATTCTTAATTTCAATTCTGAGCGGCTTGGGCTCGTTGTATGTACCCGAGGCGACGAGGAATGTAACGCCTTCTGTTGTGCCCTGTGCATTGAGCGCCTGGATGGCCTCATTAAATGATTTGTAGTTGTCTGCCCCGCTGCCGTTGGGGTCAATAGTTTTATTTCCGTTAAGCTGGGCCTGTAACGAAAACGGGATAAAAAATGCTGCAAGCAAGACTATAATTTTAGCTGGACCTCTCATGGTGTGACCTCTTTAATTTATTCATTCTTTCGGTATTACCTGCATCTTCTGTTTAATGGTTTCATAAAACTTTTCACAATATTTTTCACAGAATTCCAGAAAAAGTTGTCTCATGGTCCTCAACTGCCGTAAGTTTTTCCCGCATCCAGTCGTCGTTATGGAATTTTGTAAGGTATCTTTCACCCGTGTCGCAAATGGGGAACACTATTACGGCGTTCTCGTCCAGCTTTTCGGCAACCTTCAGGACCGCGTGAAAGATTGTGCCGGTGCTTCCGCCGCAGAATATTCCCTCCTCGTGTGTAAGGAGCCTGGCTGTATTGAAGGAGTCATGATCCGTTACATTTATTACTTCATCTATATACTGAAATTTCACATTTTCCGGGATGTAGTTCTGCCCGATAGCCTCGACGAGGTAAGGGGCGCTGCCGGTTCTGAGCCCGTGGTCAAAATAGTCTTTGAAGACAGATCCCACGGGGTCTGCTGCAATAACCTTAATGTTTGGGTTCATTTCCTTGAGGAACTTTCCCGTTCCGCTTATGGTGCCGCCGGTACCGATTGCGGCAACAAAATGCGTCACTTTGCCGTCGGTTTGGCGCCAGATCTCGGGGCCCGTAGTTCTGTAGTGAGCCTCCGGGTTTGCAGGATTGGAATACTGGTTTATATAGATTGAGTTGGGGGTGTTTTTTGCTATCCGTTTTGCCACGTTGACATAGTGGTTCGGATCATCTCTATCGTAACCGTCGCGTACGATAACTACTTCCGCCCCCAGGGCTTTGAGGTAGTTTGATTTTTCGCAGCAGACCTTGTCCGTCATAACGAATACTGATTTGTATCCCTTGACCGTAGCCACGAGTGCAAGGCCGATGCCTGTATTTCCGCTCGTGGCCTCTACGACAATGCCGCCCGGCTTTAAGATTCCACGGGCTTCGGCATCCTCTATCAGTGTAACGCCTATACGGTCTTTAATGCTTCCGCCCGGATTGCAGAATTCTACTTTGGCTAATATCTGAGGTTTTAAGTGCTTTGTAAGTTTCTTAACACGCACCAGTGGTGTATTACCAATGATCTCCAGAATACTTTCTTTTACGTCCATCTTTGCTCTCCTTAATAATCGTATCATTCCCCTTTCATAATCATCAAATATCATTATCATCAAAATTTACCGTCTGACTGAGCCCTACACTTCATAGTTATGCTGTTCAGCCGTAAGCGTTCCAATATGGCTTATCAGGTTTGTCATCGTCTGCCAGGGCAGATAAGCACATTTCATTCTGGCCGGCGAATTCTGTATGCTTGAGAAAATGGCAAGTTCTCCCAGGTTTCCGTTTTTTATTTTCGTGACATTTCCTGAATTAAATGCGCTGTGAAATTTATTATACATTCCTTCTGCCTCTTTGAGGGTTTTACCCATGAGCATACCCGTCATTATTGAAGCCGAGGACTTTGATATTGCACAAAGCTCTCCCTGGAATGTTATATCCCTGATGACGTTGTTTTCAATGTTCAGGTAGAGGACAATGTGGTCGCCGCAGAAGGGGTTAAAGCCCTCGTCGCTGTGGCTGCATTCGAAGCAGACCTTGAAATTTCTCGGGTTGCGGTCGTGTTCAACAATTGTTTCCTGGTAAATCTCATTTATCCTTTCACTCTGCAGGCTCTGGCGGCTGCCGGTCTGCTTGAATTCCATTACTTTCCTGAGGCTGCAGACGAGCTGGTCGATCTCCTCTTTGGTATTATAGAATGCTATGGAAATTCTTGCCGTAGCCGGGACCTTGAAGAACTGCATTACAGGCTGCGTGCAATGGTGACCCGTGCGTATTGCAATGCCGTCGGCGTCTAGCAGGGTGCCTATGTCGTGCGGGTGGAGCCCGTCCATTACGAGTGAAATTACGGGAGCTTTTTTCTTTGCATTTCCGATTATCTGAATACCTTCCAGTTCACGGATCCTGTTTTCGGCATAATAAAGAAGCTCGTGCTCATGGCGAATTGCCTGCTGGAAAGGAATTGAGTTCAGGTAGTCTATTGCGGCACCAAGCCCTATTGCACCTTCAATATTCTGTGTACCCGCTTCAAACTTGTAGGGGACGTCGTTATACGTCGTATTTTCAAACGTAACGAGCTTTATCATGTCCCCGCCCGTCTGATAAGGATCCATACTGTCCAGGAGTGCGGATTTGCCGTAAAGGACTCCGATGCCGGTAGGGCCGTAGAGCTTATGGCCGGAGAATACATAAAAGTCGCAATCCATGTCCTGAACGTCGACGCTTCCGTGCGGAATGCCCTGTGAGCCGTCAACCAGAACCGGGACGCCCTTCTGGTGGGCTTTGGCTATAATTGTCTTTACAGGGTTTATTGTGCCAAGTGAGTTTGAGACCTGGACTATGGAGACAATTTTTGTTTTTTCATTTATGAGGCTATCCAGGTTATCGAGTATCAGTTCGCCGTTTGCGTCCATGGGTATAATCTTCAGGGCGGCATTTTTCTCTTTGCAGAGGACCTGCCAGGGGACAATATTTGCGTGGTGCTCCATTGCGGTAATTAAGACCTCGTCACCTTCCTTTACGTGCATCCTTCCGTAGGAATACGCGACAAGGTTAATGGCCTCGGTGGCCCCCCTCAGGAAAATTATTTCATGTGCCGCTTTAGCATTTATATAGTCTCTTACCTTTCTTCTGGCATTTTCGTAGGCCAGTGTTGCATGCTCGCTCAGGTAATGCACTCCCCTGTTAATATTAGAATTAACTTTATGATAATACTCCTGAATTGACTGAATAACCATTTCGGGTTTCTGTGTTGTAGCAGCATTATCCAGATAAATGAGTTTCTTTCCTTTTATCATCAGACCGAGTATGGGAAAATCCTTTCTGATCTTATTGACATTAAAATAATCCGCTGAAATTTCATCTGAACCACCGCCCAGAACTGAAAGAATACTTCTTAAATTCATAAAGCTCTCCTCTGTTAGATAAAAACGGCTTAAATGGACATCTGTCTCTTATTATTAGCACTACCATTTATAATTATTCGCTTTACCTTTCCCGAAGAAGGCATTTTCCTTAAAAGAAAAGGCAAATGAATATTTATCTAATTCATTGAAGGATATGGAAGTATCACCTTAATGTCGTCGTCCACAATTCCAAGGTTTAAGAGCAGCACGCGCATTTTAATGTCATAGAAAAATCCGGGATTTGAATATTTAACCAGATCTATGAGTTCATTGATTTCATACCTGAAGAGATTAATTGCCCTGTTCAGGCGCATTTCGAGCTGCCTTTCCCTCACATAAATTTCGGCTTCTGTGAGCTCCTCCAGGTTCAGAGCCTTCCAGTATTCCTTAATGCTTTCTTCCAGCTGCTTTAAGGTTTCCTCGGTAACGCCGTAGTAATAAAGCCCGCCGGAATGTTTTGTGGCATATATAAAGATAGCCTTACCCTTGATTAAGAGTTCAGTACAGAACATATTGTTCAGTTCAAGTTCGGATAAGGTTACTTTGTTCAGCAGCTCATCAATCAGATCGTTTTCATTTAAGTTCAGGATGTAGCATTTCAGTGAATTTGAAACTTTCAGGATGCTCTTGATGAGCTGCCCCCGGGAGGAGTTTATTCTGATGGATTTATTGTCCTTCAGATTTGAAAGTTCGGTCC
Organism: Ignavibacteria bacterium; assembly: GCA_025612375.1. NCBI lineage: Bacteria > Pseudomonadati > Ignavibacteriota > Ignavibacteria > Ignavibacteria bacterium. The sequence goes on along the minus strand of JAAXKN010000017.1, from coordinate 76,034 downwards.
TGATTTCCTGGATCTTGGCCAGAAGTCCGTCGTAGCGTTCCAGGGCTTCTGTCCAGTTTGGAATATTTTTAACAGACTGGATATTATCTTCGATAATACTCCTGATCGATCTTAGCATAGCCAGCTTGTCGTCGCTAACGTTTGTCATGGCAGCATTCTCTTTTCTGCTTACTTTTCGGTTTGGTCCGGTCTTTATTAATCCTGCTCTTTAATTAACCATCGGATCTTGACTGTGCCTTCAGCTGCATCAATGAATAGGACTGAACTTATGTATATATATGCTATCACAAAATCATCATCACTGGAATAAAAATGGAAGCTGTCTTTTTTCAAGAAGAGTATTCCTTTTTCAGGTAAAAGCAAGGAGCAAATATGAAAGGTACGGGAAAACTTAATTCTTAAAACTTTTTTTTAGAGATTCCTGAAGATACCACTCCCCCGCATGGCCCTAGCCGGTGCCATGCAAAACTTAAGTTTCAGGATATCTGCTTACTTTGTAAAACTTCCCCCTTTCGGCTCCTTTTTCAGTTACACTCTCCTCTTTTTGCCCCTTTTCCGCGTGTTTTCTCTCCTTCCGGAGAACAACCCCCTGAAGCTAAAGGGGCAATGGCCTCTAAAAATAAGTAATAAAGATATTCAGCAAATATCAAGGCAAAGAGCCCAAGTCCTAAAAGCCCTGTGATCCAATTCACAGCATAAGAATAAAAATTTTTCCATGTATCGTTTTTGGCTTCATAAGCCCTGTATGAGCAGGCAGGTAATTTTATACCTTTTACCTGCTATAAATAAAATCCCGGCTAAGGATTCAGGTGTCAGCCTAAGAGTAGTAATTAATGATAAAGAAATCGGGAATATAGAGCTAAGCCTATAAAAAACCGCGAGAGCGGTTTTCTGTCTGTAGCCCAGGGTTTGCCCGCCAGCCGCCGAAGGCGGATGGCCAAAACCCTGGGTAAAATGATCCCCAACCACCCCAATAAAACCACGCGAGTGGTTTTATGTCTGTTACAAATGGTCTTATAACCCGGAACATTCCCTGGATCTATCCCAGAAGGTATTTCGGGTCGTATTTTATTCCAAATGCCTCAAGCATTTTGATGTATTCGTCATGAAATGACTGCCTTTTGTGGTGCTCCTCCTGGCCTTCAATATACCTCGAGACCACGGGGATCTGGGAATGTGAATATGAGAATGCACCGAAGCCGTCCTGCCACCTGAAATTGCAATTGCATAAGTGTTTCTCATTTATAAACTTTGAAGAGAAATGTTTTACATCCCTGACTATGTCAGAAACATTCACGTTCGGATGGAGCCCTATGAAGTAGTGAATATGGTCACTTACACAGTTAATTGAGATCATCTTCTGCCCTCTTTGTCTGATGATGCCGGTGATGTAGCGGCATATTTCCTCCTTTATTTCAGGAGTAATCAAAGGTTCTCTTCCCAAAGTGGAATGGACGATGTGAATATAAATCTGAGAATACGTGTCTGCCATAGTTCTATATGCCTCATGAATGTGTTAATATATGGAAGGATATAGATATTGTTGTGAATTCTAATCCAAGATGCAAGGGTGGATATGATGGTTGTGCGCCTGGTAACAGATATAAAACCACTCGCGTGGTTTTGGGGGTGTTTTTTGTGTCGGGTGTTTTTTGTGTGGGGTGGGGTGTGTTGGTTATTCATAACCCAGGGTGTCTGCATTCGCCACGGCGAATTTGAGACCCTGGGCTACAGATAGAAAGCCGCTCTCGCGGCTTTTTATGTGCTTAAATTTGGTTGTTCAGATATATTAGGTGTTTTCTTTCTTAAGTTGATGCATTTGGAGGGTAGATTTTTTTACTGGTTTCTGCAAGTGGGGGATCACTATCCTGGTTCTTTAAATGAGGTTTCTTCCGTGGAAAAGGCGCCTTTGCCTGGCAAGCCCTTCTTCAAGACCCGATTTTTTGAATTGATTAAATGATTTGATATCATTTGTTTTGTAGTGTTTCAAATATGCAGCTGCGAATTTCGGGCCAAAATCTGCATTCTGAAACTCAAATTCGGAGTTCTACCTTCTGAATTCCAAAAATTTTTCTTAATTTTACAGATATTTTTTCATTGGAGGAAAATTTGTCCAAATTAACATCAGAAACTATCTTAGCATCCCTTAAGAAGGTCCAGGATCCTGACCTCAGAAGAGATATAGTTAAGCTTGGTATGGTTAAAAATATTAATATAGATGGAAATAACGTTTCTTTTGACGTGGAACTTACAACTCCTGCATGCCCGCTGAAAGAAAAAATTAAAAGTGACTGCGTGGAGGCATTAAAAAACGATATCCCCACAATCGGCAATATCAGCATAAACATGACGAGCAATGTAAGGCAGCATCAGGATAACAGAAAAGAAGCCGTTCTGCCGAACGTTAAGAACACAATTGCCGTTGCAAGCGGCAAAGGCGGCGTTGGTAAAAGCACGGTTGCAGTTAACCTTGCCGTGGCTCTGGCAAAAGACGGCGCCAAGGTGGGGCTTCTGGACGCCGATATTTACGGTCCCAGCGTCCCATTGATGCTTGGAATTACAGAGAAGCCCAGAATTTACCAGGATCCCGTAACACAGCAGATGCTCCCCTTGGAGCGCCTGGGTGTAAAGGTTATGTCAATAGGCTTTATGCTTGATGACGGAGCCCCTGTAATCTGGCGCGGCCCTATGGCTTCAGGAGCCGTAAAGCAGTTCATGAGCGATGTAAACTGGGGTGAGCTGGATTATCTCATCTTTGACCTCCCTCCGGGAACGGGCGACATACAGCTGACGCTGGTTCAGACGATTCCCCTTACAGGAGCGGTAATTGTTACTACACCACAGGAAGTATCCCTAATTGACGCACGCAAGGGTCTTATGATGTTCTCAAGAGTTAACGTTCCGGTGCTTGGTATTGTGGAAAATATGAGTTATTTTATAGCTCCCGATACCGACAATAAGTACGACATTTTCGGTTTGGGCGGAGGGCAGAAAATGGCCGAGCAGTACAATGTGCCATTTTTAGGCGGAATTCCCATAGACCCAAGAATCAGAATAGGCGGAGATACAGGAAAGCCGATCGTACATGAAATGCCTGATACGGAATATGCCAGGGTAATTCAGGAGATCTCACGCAACCTGGCCGCACAGGTCAGCATCGAACTGATTTCAGCAGCATCAAAGAAAGTGGATATTATTCTTGGAGATGAAAAATAAGCAGGAGTAAAAAAACATGGGGAATGTAATGGAAGAAAAAGTATTGAAAGCACTGGATACCATCAGGCCTTATCTTCAGGCAGACGGCGGCGACGTGGAACTTGTGCGCGTCACGCAGGAAGGTATTGTTGAAGTAAAGCTTACGGGGGCCTGTGGTCATTGCCCTATGTCTCAGATGACTCTGCGCGCCGGAGTTGAAAGGGCTCTTATAAGAGAAGTCCCCGGCATCAGGCGCGTTGAAGCCGTCAACTAAGGGCCTTTTTTAGATTCTCTTTCCCTATATCCCCCCTCAAGGGAAAGAGAATCAGGCTCATTTTATTGAAATTAGAAGTACATGAGTTTAATTTGACTCAAATCAATATAGAGGAATAAATGCGAAAAAAAGTAATAGCCGGAAACTGGAAAATGTATAATGATATTCCGGCCTCAGTAAAACTGATCTCAGAACTTAAGAAAAGCCTTGCCGGACAGGACTTAAAGGCGGATGTAATCATATGCCCTCCTTTTACTTCACTTGATACGGCAAAGACACTAATAAAGGATTCAAATATTCAGCTCGGCGCACAGAATATGTATTTCGAAGAAAGCGGAGCCTACACGGGTGAAATTTCTGCTGAAATGCTCAAAAGCGCAGGCTGCCAGTACGTCATTTTGGGCCATTCCGAAAGAAGAACAATCTTTATGGAGTCTGACGAGCTGATCAACAAAAAAATCAAGAAAGCTGTTGCAAGCGGACTCACAGCCATTTTCTGCGTTGGTGAAACCCTGGAGCAGAGAGAAAACGGAACAACAGAGTCTGTCATCAGCAAACAGGTTACCACTGGCCTCAGCGGTATTTCAGCCGAAGAGCTGAAGAAGGTAATTGTTGCCTATGAACCCGTATGGGCTATAGGCACAGGAAAGACCGCAACACCGGAGCAGGCACAGGAAGTACACGCTTCAATAAGAAATCTCTTAAAGAAACTTTACTCCAATGAAGCAGCCGAAGACGTAACAATACAGTACGGCGGAAGCGTAAAACCGGAGAATGCATCCTTGCTGCTTTCACAGAAGGATATTGACGGGGCGCTTGTAGGCGGAGCATGCCTTAAGGCTGACTCTTTTACAAGTATCATCAAGTCGGCTTAATTTATAACCCGGCCGGGGGCCAAATCCTGCCGGCAAAATTCTTTTTGCATTAAGAAATTATTTGCAAATATAAACCAACCGGCGCTACGAAGTAGAGCCCAAAGAGCTAAGTTATTGTATTATAAGCTCTTTCTTTTCAAATTGAAGGCATTCCCGGGCCTCAAGGGAATGCCTTTTATATTGATTTCCCCCCCTGTTTTTTGTATTTTAAGTGTCTTTTATTTTGGAATCATTTTTTCTGGAAAAAATGAAGTATAGTAAAATTATAATTCCGGTATTATTTTGGCTCGCCTTTGCTAATATCCTTTTAGGACAAATTAGAATAAAAGAGCTCCCCAGGTTTGATTTATTAAAACAGGATTCCCTCTTCCTTGATGCCTCACATTCAAGAAACGTTATAAGTCTGGACGGCACATGGAGCGTTTACACAGGGAATGACAGGGACGACAGAAAGCCCGTTTCTGTTCCCTCAAACTTCAGGGGCGAGGATGAGCTTACCTTTGAGAAAAATATCAGGCTCGAGAGCCGCCAGGTAAAAAACAGCAGGCTGGAGCTGGTATTTCTGGGGCTTAATTACTCGGCCGAGATAACTCTCAACAATTTTGTCATATACAAACACTCCGGCGGTGAATTTCCCTTCAGGGTTGAAATTCCTAAAAACCTAGTTAAATTAGACAAAAACAACGTCTTTACGGTTAAGATAAGCCATAAACTCTCCAGCGACGCCACAATTCCGGTTAATCAGAGATTCCTCTTCCCTGAAAATGTAGGCGGAATTTTCAGGGACGTATATATTGAAGTTGCCTCACAGGCCCGCATTGCAAATTCGGATTATTCCTATAATGTCTCCTCAACAGGAGGAGTTTCACTTTCTGTTAATGCAAAACTTTCAAACCATTCGGGAGAGGAAAGGCAGGATTCGGCCTCAAATGCAGCGCAGTACGCCTTCAGGGTAAGGCTCCTTACAAACGGTGGCGAAGACATACTTAACTCAACCTCCGGGATCTTTTATCTAGGAAGCCAGAAGGAAAAAGGGGTAGGCTATTCATACAGCCTTACAAACGTTTCCCTCTGGTCGCCGGACGCCCCGCATTCATACAGGCTGCGCATACAGCTTTTAAGAAATGACCAGGTAATTGACGAGGTTGAAAAGCCGATAGCTTTTTATTCACTCCGATCGTCAAATAACGCTCTAATGCTCAACAATGCGCCTTTTACGCTTAAGGGTACAACTTACTATGCTGTTTACCCGGGTTACGGCAACCTGGTACGCCCCGAGAGGATGAGAAGCGACATGAAGGCAATTAAAAATATGGGTTTTAATGCCGTCAGGTTTGCCAAGGAATTGCCAAATCCTTACTACCTTAAAGTGTGCCAGGAGCTGGGGCTTCTTGCATTTGTAGAGATGCCGCTTAACTCTGTGCCGGAAGAGATTCTGGACGATCAGGCATTTAAGGACAGGCTTAGGGTTTACTTAACACAGTTTTTGAACAGCTACAAGCAGTATTCTGCTGTTGCCGCATTCGGCCTCGGGAGCTCTTATCTGCCCAATTCCCCGCTCGGGAACTCAGTTATCAGTTCACTTGCCGGATATGCAAAGCGTTTTACAAACAGGATGGTTTACGCTTCCTTTGTGGGCTTTAACGTTTCCCCGGTAGAGAATCTGGATTTCTACGGTGTCGAGCTTTTGAATAAGCCGATGAGTGACTACGCCTCAAGATACTCAGACCTGGAGTCAAGGCTTGGAAAAGGAAGGGTCTTCATCAGCTCTGCCACATACGGCAGCTTTATGGGGAACACAAACGGTTATTCAAACCCATTTTCCTATGAGGCACAGGCAAAGTTTTTCTCCGACCTGATAGATTATTCTTCTTCAAGGAGGACTTCAGGTTACTTCATAAATTCAGTTTTCGACTTCAGGGGCGATTACACCTCATTAAGCGCAGGGTTTAATCCTGAAAACGTCTACAGCATCGGCATACTGGATGAATTCAGGCAGCCGGGCAGGTTCAGCGAGAAAGTAATCTACGCAAAGCTGCACAATGACGAGGATGTAACGATACCGCAGGGCTCCCCCAAGGATGACTCACCCATCGTATTTATTGTTTCGGGCGTTCTGCTCGTTTTAATTTTAGGGTTCCTCATCAATACGAGGAGGAAATTCAGGGAAGACGCCACACGCGCACTTCTGAGGCCATACAACTTTTTTGCCGATATCAGGGATATGCGCCTCATGTCTGGAATGCAGTCAATGGCTCTTATGACAGTGCTTTCACTCGCATCGGCACTTTTACTTTCAAATATTCTCTACTTCCTGAGGACAAACGTTCTTCTGGAGAAGATAGTGCTTTCTTTAGGGTCTCCGCGCCTGAGCTGGTTCGTTTCATTCCTGGCCTGGAATCCCCTTTACGCCCTCATATGGCTGAGCGTTGTTTCGGCAGTATTTTTTGTACTTACGTCCATAGCAATAAAGATCGCATCTTTATTCAACAGGAATAAAGTTTTCTTTTCAAGCATATACTTTATGGTAGTCTGGTCATTTCTGCCGCTGGTTGTGCTTCTGCCCTTAGGGCTTGTTCTTTACAAGGTACTGAATGCAAACGTCATGACATTTTATCTTTTCATTGCGCTTGCAGTCTTTACTGTCTGGATTTTCCACAGGCTGATGAAAGGCATCTATGTTATTTTTGACGTAAGGCCTTCAACAGTTTATATGTACACTTTAGGCTTAATATTACTTGTCTCTGTATGTGTTCTGCTCTACTTCCAGTTAAGCCAGTCAAGCATTTATTATATAATGAATGCTTATAAACAATATAAGGTTATGTAATAACAGACGGAGTGAGTTTTTAGTTGTATTTATCAAAGTTAGAAATCTTTGGATTTAAGTCTTTTGCCAACAGGACGGTTGTAAACTTCAACAAGGGTGTAACCTCCATTGTAGGCCCCAACGGCTGCGGTAAGACGAATATTGTAGATGCCATACGCTGGAGTCTGGGTGAGCAGAAGAGCAGCACGTTAAGAAGCGACAAAATGGAAAATGTCATCTTTAACGGCACCCAGAACAAAAAACCGATGGGAATGGCTGAGGTTTCGCTGACTTTGGTTAACGACAACGGTGTTCTGCCTACAGAGTATTCCGAAGTTACCATTACAAGAAGGATCTTCCGCTCGGGTGAAAGCGAGTACCTCTTAAACCGCAACATCTGCCGCCTGAAGGATATTACAAACCTCTTTATGGATACCGGTATGGGCACAAATGCCTACTCGGTAATAGAGCTTAAGATGGTTGAGACCATCCTCAGCAACAAGGCCGATGAAAGAAGGAACATGTTTGAAGAGGCGGCAGGCGTTAATAAATATAAACTGAGGCGCCGCCTTGCATTAAAGAAACTTGAAGAAGTTAAAAAAGACCTCACGCGCGTAAACGACATTGTTGCTGAAGTTGAAAAGCAGGTTGCCTCGCTGGAGCGCCAGGCAAAGAAGGCAGATAAGTACAACAAAATATCTTCTGTTTTAAGAGAACAGGAACTCGACCTGGCAGAGAGGGAATATGCCCTCTGGAACTCCAAAAGGAGCACATTAAAGGAACAGAAGGAAGAAGCCTTCAGGCGCAAGGTGCAGATTGAAAGCGAACTGAGGAAACTTGAAGACGAGCTTGTTGTTTTCAGAAACGACATCAACCTCATTGAAAACGACCTCAAGATCAAAAGGCGTGACATTTCGGCGCAGACGGACAAGATACACAACGTTCAGAACGGCATTTCAGTTGCCGAGGAAAGAAAAAAATCTTTAGACAAAAACCTCACGCGCTACGGCCAGGAACTCGAAGAGCTGCACTTCCAGGATGAGGATACAGACGACCTCATCTTTGAAAACAGCAATAAAATTGTCCAGGTGAAAAATTCAATCGAGGCCAAGGAAAAAGGCATCGAGGAAAACAAGCAGCAGCTTCAGGATAAAAAGCAGGTTGTTGAGGACAAAAAAGCCGAGCTCAGGGCACAGAGGGAGGAAAACCTCAATAAGTTTAAGGACATCACTGAAAAAGAGCACCAGCTGAAAAACCTCAGGAAGAATCTGGATAACACGGAATCGGCAATTGAAAAGCTGAACAACAAGATCCTTTCCATCACAAATACGCTGGCCAAGACCGTAGGATATTTAGAAGAGCTTGAACAGGAAAAGGTTGAAGCCGAGAAGAAACTTGCCCAGGGCGAAGAGCACTTCGCAAAAAAACAGACAGAAAAAGAAGAGCTGGAAAAAGAGCTTACTGACTTAAAGGGCAAGGAGCACGAGGAAAGAAGCACACTTAACAGCCTTAAGGACAAAATTGACTTTCTGCAGAGCCTTATCAATAACCTGGAAGGTGTCTCAAAAGGCGCCAAGGTTTTAATTGAAAACGAGGGGTGGACCGAAAGGGAGAAAACATTCCTTGCCGACGTGGGCAACGCAGAAGAAGACTACCGCTTTGCTCTTGAAGCATCGCTGAAGAATGTGCTCAATAACCTTCTCGTTGAATCGTTCCAGGACCTGCAGAAAGCGGTCGATTACCTGAGGGAGAATAATTTCGGGAAGGCATCTTTCTATGTACTGGGATATAATTCCGGGACGAAAAAAACGCTCATTAAAAAGCTGCAGGACTATTCGACACGCAAGAACATTAAGAAGCTGGAAAAAGAAGGCGCGTTTATAGGCTGGGCTGAAAACTTCATTCAGGCCGATGAAAAATGGAAGCCGTTCTTTAAGAAGCTCCTTTACATGACTGCAATTACAAAGGATCTGGAATCGGCATTTGAACTCAGCAGGAAGTTCCCCGAGTTTAACTTTGCAACGCTTAACGGCGACTTCCTTAACAACTCGGGGCTTATTGACGCGGGTTCGGCCCCCAGGCTTGACGACACGCTCTTCGGACGAAAGCAGATGCTGGAGAACCTGAAGAACGAATTCCCGACCTATGAGGCAAACCTCCTGAGGCTGCGTGATAAGATAAAGGAAACCGAAGCCAAGGTAGAAGAAATTGACCTGAAGGACCTCTCGGACCAGAACCGCATTTTGATCAATGACCTTGCAAACATTGAAAAGCAGATAGCACAGTTCGAGTTTGAAAAGAAAAAAGCCTCGGATGAAATTGAAAAGGCAAGGTTTGAAATCAACGAGCTTGCAAGGACTTCAAACCAGATAGACAATGAGATCTCTTCTCTAAGCCTCGTGCTTGAAGAGGAAGCGGCCCAAAAGAAGCTGGCCGAGGAGCAGACTTCACAGCTTGAAGAAGAGGTCAAGGCTTCAGAAACAGCTTACAACAGCGTCATTACACAGCAGAACCAGATGAAGCTTGAGCTTGAAAGGCTCCTGGGTGAAAAGAAAAACCTTGAGAACTCCACCGAGCGCGCTCAGACGTCAAAGGAAAATATAAAGAAGTCCATACAGAAAAGAGAGTTCGACATTACCTCCACCAAGGAGGAGATGGTTTCCCTGGATGGGGTAATTGAGGACAAACAGCTGGACCTTGACGAGTTTGAGGCCGAGAAGAAGAAAATGGTTGCCGTTGAAACCGAGATCGACAACAACCTGAGGGGCATTAAGTCCCAGGCGATGGAACTTGAGAAAAAGCTACTCGAATTCAGAAAAGAACGCGACCGTGTCTCTGATGAGATACATTCTGCAGACATTAAGATAAATGAAATTACGCTTAAGATAGACAATCTTTTTGCCAATATAAAAGAGAACTACTCTATTACGCTTGAACTCAAGGAGTTCGACGACCTGGATACCTTTAACTTCCAGGAACGTTCTTCCGAGGTTCAGCAGCACAAGCAGCAGTTAAAGGGCCTGGGACCGATCAACCTTCTGGCTTATTCTGAATACGAAGAAGAAAGGGAAAGGCTCGACTTTCTGCACAAGCAGAGAAACGATCTGGTGGAATCGGAAAAGGATCTCATCAAGACGATTGAAGAGATCAACGTTACGGCACAGACGCTCTTCCTTGATACATTTGCAACCATCAGGGAAAACTTCATCAGGATTTTCCGCACGCTCTTCAACCCCGGCGACGAGGCCGACCTGAAGCTGGAAGAGGACGTGGATCCGCTGGAATCGAAGATTGAAATTATAGCAAAACCTAAGGGCAAAAGGCCTACCGGAATTGAGCTCCTTTCAGGAGGAGAAAAAACACTTACGGCAACGGCTCTTCTGTTCTCAATTTACTTAGTCAAGCCGAGCCCGTTCTGTATTCTGGACGAAGTTGACGCTCCGCTTGATGACGCAAACGTGGACAGGTTTACGCGTATTATTAAAGAATTCAGCAAGAGCACACAGTTTATTATTGTGACGCACAATAAAAGAACCATGGAGGCTGCTGAAACAATGTATGGCGTCACGATCCAGGAAGAAGGCATTTCCAAATTGGTCAGTGTACGCTTTAATGAGGATTTTGATGCAATTATTAATAGATAAGCACACGGAAGCTGCATTTTCCGGCAGAACCAGGAAGCTGCTTGCGGCGGGGATGATCCTTTCCTCCCTCCTGTTTATGCCTGATGGGAAAATACATGCACAGTGGAACAATAATCCCCAGATAAACAGGATACTTGTTTCAAATACAAAAAACCCTTACAACATTACCTCTTCGCCCGACGGACAGGGCGGCGGCTTTGTTTTCTGGGAAGACAAGACGGACTCAACGCATACAAATGTTTTTTTTCAGCATTATAACGAAGACGGCACGGTAAGCTTCAGGACAGACGGCAAGCCCGTCAGCATGAACTCCTCTTCGAGGAGCCTTCCCGTTTCGGGCATTTCCCTTCCGGGCAGCGCAGTCGTCTTCTTCAAGGATTTTTCCGACGGCAAGGCAGGCGAGCTCTACGCGCAGAGGGTTTCCACAAAAGGAGACATACTCTGGGGCAGCAAGGGCGTAAGGGTTTCAATTCAGGATGCAGGCATACTTGAACTTTCGGCCACAGGCGATAACGATGCAAATTCATTTGTCACATACATTTACAGAAATTACGGCACCCCGGCAGACTACGCCGTCTACGTTCAGAAATTAAACTCTTCGGGCAAGACTTCATTCAGGGGTAACGGCACAATTATTTCAAACTCCCCTTCCATCAAATCCAGACCCGCTATTGCCGCAGACGGTAAAGGCGGCGCATACGTTTTCTGGATCGAGTCAAACGAAGGGAAAGCCAGGCTTTATGCTCAGCACATTAACTCCCTGGGAAAGCCCAGCTGGGGCGGAAGACCACTCCTGGTTTCAACCTCAGGTGAAAATGTAATTAACTATGTTATTGGCTCCATGGGGCGCACAGGCGTATATGCCGCATGGGAAATTAAAAGGTCGGGCCGCGACATACTCCAGCAGATGATATCCATTGACGGAAAGATAATGTGGAATAAAAACGGGGAGAAAATAACAAACCGTTACGGCGACCAGACAAGCCCGCAGCCTTACTGCACCGATTCAACGGTGACACTTACCTGGGTAAACGAGTCCCTTGGCGACAAGGATATATACGTACAGAAGTATAACCTGAAAGGACAGCCGCAGTGGATGAAAGACGGCAACCCTGTAATTAAAATGAAGGGCAGCCAGATGAGCCAGAGGATAATAAGCGACCACACTTCAGGAACCATTGTTGCATGGCTGGATAAAAGGAGCAAAACGCAAAGAGGAAACATACTTTCGCAGAGAATAAGCAGTGACGGCAAAAGGCTCTGGGATTCTTCCGGAGTTGCGCTTGCCTCAAATGCGAACTCTGAAAAAAGTTATCTGAACCTCATCCCCGCAAAGGGCAAAAGCATAACCGCAGTCTTTAAGGAAAACAGGAACGGTCAGAACGGCATATTCGGCCAGAGGATCTTAAGCAGCGGCAAGTACAGCCATGAAATTACGGGATTCAATGCGATTTTAGACGGCAGCCTGGTAAGGGCCTCATGGCAGACAAACAACGAACAGTTCAACAAGGGATTCTATGTAGAACGCTCCAAGGATTCGGATACATCCTGGGAAAGGATTAAATTCATCCCGGCAAAGAACCAGAAAGGAATGAACACGTATGACTTTTCTGAAACCGTCCCCTCGGGCTCCGAAGTATATTACAGGCTCGTTCAGGTAGATAACGACGGCGATGAAATGAAGTCGGCTCCGGTTAAGCTGAATTACTTCAGCTTTAACGCAAACAGCTACGCCCTTGCGCAGAATTTCCCGAATCCTTTTTCTGATTCAACGGTAATTAAATATTACCTTCCCGAAGACAACAATGTTATAATTGAAATATATTCAGATAAAATTGCAACCGTAACCGTGCCGGTAAACGGCTTCCAGTCGAAAGGCGAGCACAGCCTTACCTTTAATGCAGAGGGAAGCTACGGGAAACTTCCGGGCGGGGTGTACTTCTACCGCATGAAGGCGGGAGAATTTGTGGACGTAAAGAAGATGATAATTATAAGATAATTTTGAATGTGAAGAGAAGGAATGCAGGACAAGGTTTTTAAAATATTTATAGATTTTGACGGTACTATTACAAAGCGCGACGTTGGAGAGGCTTTTGTCAATACTTTCGGCGACCCGGTAAAAATCCGCCAGATAGTGGAGGACTGGATTGAGGAGAAGATCACTTCTCCCGAGAGCTGGTACCTGATGTTTGACACCATAAAGGCTCTGGACTTTGATAAATTCCTGGAGTTCCTTGAAGAAATTGAAATTGACCCCACATTCAGGGACTTTGTGGAATACTGCCGGGAAAACAGGTTTGAAATAAGAGTCTTAAGCGACGGCTTTGATATTTATATTAAAAGAATTCTTGAGCGCGAAGGCCTTGGAGACCTGGAAGTCTACTGCAACAGGGCCGAGATAAATGAAGGCAGGTTAAAGCCGTTCTTCCCTTATGGCGACGAACACTGCCGGTTCTGCGGCAACTGCAAGAGAAATCACCTGCTCAGTAAGTCGGGCGACGAAGACTATATAGTCTACATCGGCGACGGGTACTCCGACAAGTGCCCCGTGCAGTACTGCGATTTTATTTTTGCAAAGGCCTCGCTCTTAAAATATTGTGAAGTCAACAGGATCACATACTTCCCCTTCAGGGACTTTCAGGACGTAAGGAAGAAACTGGAGGAGCTAAGAAATAAAAAACGGTTAAAGAAAAGATACCAGGCTGAACTGAAAAGATTTGAAGTGTTCAAGCAGGGATAATTTATTCATCAATTAAACAGGGTTAAGAAATAAATGAGCAGCATTCAGGCTAAAATTTTTAAATACAGAAGCTACACTCCAATTCCGTTTCTGGTTCTTATGTTATTATTCAGGTCTCCTAATATCTACAGCATTATAATAGGCTTTATTGTTGCGGCCTCGGGCGAGCTGATAAGGCTCTGGGGCGTAAGCTACGCAGGAAGCGAAACCAGGACGACAGGAGCCGTGGGCGGGACTTACCTGGTTATAAGCGGCCCCTTTGCCCATACGAGGAATCCCCTCTATGTAGGCAACATTCTTCTTTACATGGGTATCGGGATCATGTCTTTAGCCCTGTTTCCTTACCTGCAGATTGCGGCATTTGTTTTCTTCTACCTTCAGTACAAGTTTATTATAAATGAAGAGGAAACATATTTAAAGAAAGCTTTCGGCGCGCAGTACGAGGAGTATTACAAAAATGTTCCGCGCTTTCTGCCCAGGATATCGGCTTATAAAAATAATAACGTCACTCAGCCCAAGTATAACATTGCAGCAGGCCTTAAGTCTGAAAGAAGAACGCTCCAGGCCTTCAGCATAGTTTCGCTGACAATTATCATAATCTGGTTTGTGAGCAGATATTGACAAAAAATTTGCTGATCGTAGCAGGCGAAGCCTCGGGGGATATGCACGGGGCCTCACTGGTAAGGGAAATTAAAAGAAAGAGTCCCGGAGTTTCCATTTCAGGCATCGGTGGCCCGAAGATGGAAGCCGAAGGAATGGAAATACTATTTCACATAAGGCAGATGGCTTTCCTCGGGTTTGCCGAGGTTGTAAGGCATCTCCCGTTCATAAAAAAAGTTCAGGCAGCTTTAATTGAAGAAGTTAAAAATAAAAACATAGATACAGTTGTTCTTATAGATTATCCAGGGTTCAACCTGAGCATTGCTAAAAAGTTCAAGGCCCTCGGGCTTAAGGTTATTTATTATATCTCCCCGCAGGTATGGGCCTGGGGAAAAGGCAGGCTCAGGAAGATAAAAAAAGTTGTAGACAAGATGATAGTAATTCTGCCCTTCGAGGAAAAGTTCTTTAAGGATGCGGGCATCGACGTTGAATACGTCGGGCATCCTCTTCTGGAACAAATTGAAAGGTATGACTATCTAACAAAGGAAGATCTCTACGGGCTTTTTCATTTTGACAAAAGCAAGGATCTTCTCGTAGTTCTTCCGGGCAGCCGTCATCAGGAGATCGGGCGCATATTCCCGGAGACAATCAAGGCCGCGGCAAAAGTCTCGGAGAAATTTAACCTCGAGACTGTTGTAGCTTGTTCTTCAAATATTGATGAAGGAATTTTCAGGCAGCTTGCTCCTGAAGTTCCCTTTAAGGTTGTAAAGGATCATACGTATGACCTTTTCAGGTATTCAAAGTTCGGAATAATAAAATCAGGGACATCGACTTTAGAGGCGGCACTGTTCCATCTTCCAATGGTGGTTGTTTATGCCACTAGCTATCTTACTTATATGATCGGAAAGAGTGTAATTGAAATTGACAAGATAAGCCTGGTAAATATTATAGCCGGTGAGAAGATTGTGGAAGAGCTGATACAGAAGGATGTAAACAGCGGAAGGATTTATTCAGCCTGCGCTTCAGTCCTGTCAAGCGAAGAAAGCCTCGAGGCAATGAGAAACAGGCTGAAGGCATTGGAAGAGAAGCTGGGAAATACGGGTGTATCTGAAAGGTCAGCCGAGATTGTCCTGGGATACCTGAACTGAGATTTAAGAATTTTCCGGATCACAGAGGAAGATATCATATATGAAGCTGAAAAAGCTTGGACAGGACATATTAAGATTCCTGGGCAATTATTTCCTTTATTCCGGAATATCGTTGCTCTTAAAGACACTGAAGATCAATTCCAGGAACAGGGAGCACTTCGACCGTCTAATTAAGGAGAATAAGAATTTTGTTTTTGCATTCTGGCACGGCTCAATGCTTATTCCGTGGTATATAAATAAGGATCTTGATTTTTCGGCACTTGTAAGCAGAAGCAAAGACGGAAGACTACTTGATAAGATACTGACGAAATGGAACTACAGGGTTATCCGCGGATCAAGCAACGACGGAGGAAGCATGGCGCTGAAGCTTCTGCTTCAGGCAGCGTCTTCAGGCCGCCCGGTTGCCATAACGCCCGACGGTCCCAAAGGGCCTTACCACAAGCTTAAGGCCGGTGCGGTGGTGGTGGCAAAGAAAGCAGGCATACCGCTCATACTTGTAGGCGTGGGGGTTAAGAAAAAAAGAATTTTAGGAAGCTGGGACCGTTTTGAATTGCCGAAGTTTTTTACGAGTATTAATCTGGTTTTTTCTGACCCGGTTTCTGTCTGCAGCGAACTGAGCTATGAGGAAACAACAAAACTCATTGAAGAATGTGAACGTAAGCTGAATGATTTACAGGAAGAGGCAGGTAATTTCTGATGTTGTTTTTAAGAATTATTTTATTCCCTCTGACCCCGGTATACAGGTGGATCATAGGGATACGCAATTATCTTTTCGACAAGGGTATATACAAGTCGGAAAGAGTTGACGCCAGGGTAATATCAATTGGAAATATTACTGTGGGCGGATCGGGGAAAACCCCTGCTGTAATAATGGTAACCGACATACTGAAGAAAGCAGGAAAGAAAGTAGGCGTATTAAGCCGCGGTTACGGAAGAAATTCAAAAGGCTACCGCCTTGTCTCCGAAGGAAATGAAATTCAGAGTGAGGTCAGTGCCTGCGGCGACGAGATATACCTTACGGCACTGGAGTGCAGCGTGCCTGCGGCAGTAAGTGAAAAAAGGGTTGAAGGAGCGCGCCGCATGCTGAGGGATACGAACGTTGAAGTAATTGTTCTTGATGACGCATTCCAGCACAGGTGGATACACAGGGATCTTAACATACTCATCTTTGACAACAGTTTCCTTCTGAAGTCAGGAGGCATGGATCAGAATCTTCTGCCCGTGGGGCTGATGCGTGAGCCGTTCACTTCAGTCAGGCGTGCCGATGCGGTTATCATTAACAGGAAATTTTCAACGATAGGATTTTTACCTCCCCAGCTGAGGGGATACTTCGACAAGAAAAAAATATTTAACGCCTTTTACAGGGCCGCAGGGCTTTTTGACGTAAAGAGCCACAGGTATTACGACCTGCAGGATTTCAGGGGGCAGAAGAGCCTGGTAATCAGCGGGATTGCGAACCCGCAGTCGTTCCTGAACATTTTAATACAGTCCAATATTGATACCGAGAACCAGCTCCTCTTTAAGGACCATAAGGATTATACGCTCAGAGACGTGCAGGCAATAAGGAAAGCATTTTACTCGACCAATTCGCACTCTGTCATTACGACGCAGAAGGATGCCGTAAAGCTTTCGCGTTTTTCAAAAGAGCTGGATGACATAGACATTTACTATCTCAAAATTGAGATGGACATTGAAAACAGGGCAGAATTTGAAGAATTCCTGCTGAATAAAATAGAAGTTTAGTAATAAAGTTTGTAAAATTATAATTGCGGTTTAAATTAACTGTTTGATTTTTTCTTACTTGTGCTGTATGGAATTTACAGTACAGAGGCCCTAAAATGCTCCGGGGACAGGAAAAGAAAAAGACCCGGGGCGGTACCGTAAATAACTGTACTAATATAATCTGACTTAAATGGTCAAAGGATTATGTAATTTTAATTAACAATGGAATGGAGGAAAATTAATGGCTAAGACCCCAAAGTATGTTTATTTCTTTGGTGCCGGGAAAGCTGAAGGCAAAGCAGACATGAAAAACCTGCTCGGCGGCAAGGGTGCAAACCTGGCCGAAATGGTTAACATCGGACTGCCAGTACCAGCCGGCTTTACAATCACCACTGACGTATGTACATATTACTATGACAACAAGAAGAAGTATCCAGCAGAGCTGCAGAAGTCGGTGCTGGACGCTCTCAAGAAAGTTGAAAAGGAAATGGGAGCCAAATTTGGCGATCCTAAAAACCCGCTTTTGGTTTCTGTCAGGAGCGGCGCCAGAGCTTCAATGCCTGGTATGATGGATACAATCTTAAACCTCGGCTTGAATGATACTACAGTTGAAGGCCTGATTGCCAAGACAAATAATCCGAGATTTGCCTACGATTCATACAGAAGATTTGTTCAGATGTATGGCGACGTTGTTTTGGGACTTAAACCGGTCGAAAAGCATGAACTCGATCCGTTTGAAGTTATCCTGGACAAGAAAAAGCACGAGAACGGAATTACAAAAGATACAGACCTTACAGCTGATCACCTGAAAGAACTGGTACAGGAATTCAAAGCTGAAATCCTGGCCAAGACCGGCAACAGTTTCCCCGATGATCCTATGACACAGCTCTGGGGCGCAATCGGCGCTGTATTCGGTTCATGGATGAACGAAAGAGCCATCGTTTACAGAAAGCTTAATGACATACCTGCCAGCTGGGGTACAGCCGTTAACGTTCAGTCGATGGTATTCGGCAACATGGGAGAAGATTCAGGTACAGGCGTTGCATTTACAAGAGACGCGGCATCGGGCGAAAATGTATTCTACGGAGAATACCTCTTTAACGCACAGGGCGAAGACGTCGTTGCCGGCGTACGCACTCCTCTTCCCATTGCAAAACTGAAGGAAGACAACGCAAAAATCTACAGGCAGCTTGACGACATCAGAAAGAAGCTCGAAAAGCATTACAAGGATATGATGGATATCGAGTTCACAATCCAGCAGGGCAAGCTCTGGATGCTCCAGTGCCGCGTTGGAAAGAGAACAGGCTTTGCCGCCATCAAAATCGCTTATGATATGGTAAAGGAAAGACTCATTTCGCGCGAAGAAGCTTTAATGAGAATTGAGCCCGATCAGCTGAACCAGCTCTTAAGGCCTATCTTCGATTCAAAGGAAAAGAAAAAAGCCGTTGACGAAGGAAGGCTTATTGCCAAAGGCCTCAACGCAGGTCCGGGCGCCGCTTCAGGCAAAGTTGTCTTCTCGGCTGAAGAAGCTGAAGAAGAAGCAGCCAAGGGCGAAAAAGTTGTTCTTGTCAGAATTGAAACCTCTCCTGAAGATATCAAAGGTATGAACGCTGCAGTAGGTATCTTAACAGCAAGAGGCGGTATGACTTCACACGCTGCTTTGGTTGCACGCCAGATGGGCAAGGTTTGCGTTGCAGGATGCGGTAACCTCCTCATCAACTACGCTGCCGGAACTATCAGGGTATCAGGCAAAGACGTTGTTATCAACCGTGGCGAATATATATCAATCGACGGATCCACAGGTGAAGTTATTGTTGGAAAACTTGAGACCAAGCCTTCAGAGGTTGTTCAGGTTCTTATTACAAAGACCATGAAGCCCCAGGAATCAGCCGTATTCAAGACATACAATGATCTTATGACATGGGCCGACAAGGTAAGGCGCCTTGGCATCAGAACCAACGCCGACCAGCCTGATCAGGCACAGAATGCAATTGCATTCGGAGCCGAAGGTATAGGCCTTTGCCGTACAGAGCACATGTTCTTCGGCGAGAACAGGATTCTTTCTGTAAGAGAGATGATACTTGCCGAGACACACGAGGAAAGACAGGCTGCGCTTGCAAAACTGCTTCCTTATCAGAGAGACGATTTTGAAGGACTCTTCATGGCCATGGGCGGAAGACCTGCAACAATCAGAACTCTGGATCCACCTTTGCATGAATTCCTGCCTCACGAAGCAGATGAGATCCAGGAAGTTGCAAATTCGCTGAACGTTCCTGCACAGAGAGTAATCGATAAGATCGAATCCCTCAAGGAATTCAACCCGATGCTCGGTTTCAGGGGCTGCCGCCTTGGCATCAGCTATCCTGAAATCACTGAAATGCAGGCAAGGGCTATCTTCGAAGCCGCATGCAACGTTTCAAAGAAGAAGATCAAGGTTAAGCCTGAAATTATGATTCCTCTTGTAAGCACAGTTGAAGAACTGAAGCTCCAGGAAGAGATCGTAAGAAGGGTTGCAGCTGAAGTCATGAAGGAGAAGGGCGTAAAGATCGATTTTCTGGTAGGAACCATGATCGAGCTGCCGAGAGCTGCCGTAACAGCAGACAAGATTGCAGAACGCGCTCAGTTCTTCAGCTTTGGAACCAACGACCTTACACAGACCACATTCGGTCTTTCAAGAGATGACGCCGGCAAGTTCCTGCCTCTTTACGTTGAGAAGGAAATCCTCCCGATTGATCCTTTCATCTCAATTGACGTTGAAGGTGTCGGACAGCTGGTTGAGATCGGCACGCAGAAAGGCCGTTCAGTAAGACCTGAGCTTAAGGTTGGTATCTGCGGCGAGCACGGAGGCGATCCGGCTTCAGTTGAATTCTGCCACAGGGCAGGTCTCAACTATGTAAGCTGTTCACCATTCAGAGTTCCAATTGCACGCCTTGCCGCTGCAAGAGCTGCACTGAAGGAACAGCAGTCAAAGGCAGTCACTGCTGCAAAGCCGGCAGTTAAGGCAGTGGCAAAGACAGCTGCAAAGAAGGCTGCAAAGCCGGTTGCAAAAAAAGCAGCAGCCAAGAAACCTGCAGCCAAGCCGGCAGTTAAAACTGCTGCTAAAACTGCTGCTAAAACTGCTGCTAAAACTGCAGCCAAGGCTTCAGCCAAACCGGCAGCAAAGGCAGCTGTGAAGGCAGCTGTGAAGGCAGCTGTAAAGACAGCAGCTAAACCTGCCGCAAAGAAAGCTGCCCAGGCAAAGGCCGCTCCTAAGAAAGCCGTAGTTGCTAAAAAGGCTGGAAAAGGAAACGTCAAGACAGCAGCTAAGAAAACGAACAAGAAAAAATAAATGATCAGATGAGGCAGCAGCCCGGGCAGTAATGGCCGGGACTGCTGCTTTCTTATTAAATTGGCTTTATTCATGATAGTAAGGAGACCAAATGAAACTATCGGACTTTAATTTCAACTTACCAAAGACTCAAATAGCCAAATTTCCGGTTGAACCCAGGGATAGCGCCAAACTGTTGGTGCTCGACAGGGAACATCAGACTATAGAATCCAAAGTGTTCAGCGATGTGATTGATTACATGGAAAAAGGAGACGTCCTGGTTGTAAACGAAACAAAAGTTATTCAGGCGCGCTTATATGGAAAAAAAGAAAGAACCAATGCAAAGATCGAGGTCTTTTTATTAAGAGAACTGAACAAGGAAGAATGCATATGGGATGTTATTGTCGATCCTGCACGGAAGGTAAGAATCGGCAACAGGATATACTTTAACGACAAGCTCTGGTGCGAAGTAATTGACAATACGACCTCACGCGGCCGTACGGTCCGTTTCAACCAGCCGGGCAACGTTTTTAAGGCTGTCGAGAAAATCGGGCTTACTCCCCTTCCGCCATACATTAAAAGGGATCCGGTGCCGGAAGACAAGGAAAATTACCAGACTGTCTATGCGAAAGTTGACGGTGCCGTTGCAGCCCCGACAGCAGGGCTCCACTTTACAGAAGAGCTCCTTGACAAAATAAAGAAAAAAGGGATCAAAATTGCACCCGTAGTGCTGCACATAGGACTTGGCACTTTCCGTCCCGTTGAGGTTGAAGACCTGACGAAGCACAAAATGGATTCCGAATATTTTGAAATTTCGACACAGTCCGCAGATACAATAAACAAGGCAATACAGAACAAGCACAGGGTTTTTGTAACCGGCACCAGTTCAACGCGCGCCCTTGAGAGCAGCGTTACGGCCGAAGGGTTCGTAAAGCCGAACCATGGCTGGACGGATAAATTTATCTTTCCGCCTTACGACTTTAAGATAGTACAGAGACTTATAACCAACTTCCATGCGCCTGAATCTACACTTATCATGCTTGCCTCGGCATTTGCAGGTTACGACCTGCTGATGAAGGCATACAAGAAAGCATTAAAGGAAAACTACAGATTCTTAAGTTATGGCGACGCGATGCTGATCATATGAGGACTATTGCAGTTATACCTGCCGGCGGGCAGGGAAAGCGTTTCGGTTGTGAGGTTCCCAAGCAGTATCAGAAAATACACGGGCGGGAACTGATCGCCTATACGCTTGAAGTGTTCCAGAAATCAGATTTAATTGATGAAATAGTTGTAGCTGCGCAGCCCGATTATTTTGAACTCCTTGAGAATGTTGCAGCTAAATATCAGTTTACAAAGCTAAAATCTATTGTAAACGGAGGCAAAGAAAGGCAGGACTCCGTCTTCAATGCCATCACTTCAATAAAGGCCGATAAAGAGGATCTCATTGCGGTACACGATGCCGCACGGCCCCTCTTAAGCCAGAAGATTTTAACTGAAGCCATAAAACAGGCCGAAGAGTTCCAGAGCGTGCTGGTCTGCATTAAGGCGCGCGATACGCTGCTGAAGGGAGAGGAGTTTGTCTCTTCGTTCCTCGACAGGAGTGACGTATTTTACGCCCAGACTCCGCAAATCTTCAAGTACCACATTATCAGAAAGGCGCTTGAAGATGCCTTTGAGGCAAATTTTTACGGGACTGATGAATCAATGCTGGTAACAAGAGCCGGATTTAAGGTGAAAATTGTGGAAGGTTCGGTACTTAATTTTAAGATTACTACCAGACCCGACTTTGAACTATTTGAAAAGTTAAGCGGGATTTTGTAATTTTTGTGCCGCGAGGCACGGAATTAATCAATTTTCCGGATTATACTGAAAATTTCGCTCAATTAACAGTAGCTATAATATAATTTTATATTGATATTATACACCGTTATTTATATAATTTTTTTAGAAGTCAATCATTTTAAGCATTTTTGATATGTATCTCTTAACAACAATCATATTATTATCGTATCTGATCGGATCTATACCCACAAGCATTATAGTGGGAAAACTTGTTAAAGGAATCGACATCAGAAACTACGGCAGCGGAAATGCCGGAGGAACGAACGTATACAGGATTTTAGGCTGGAAGTATGGCATACTGGTCATTCTTCTGGATGCCCTTAAGGGGGCTCTTGCAGTTGTTCTTGTGGCAAGACTGCATTACGGCAGCTTCCCCTTCGAGAACGCCACACCTTTTGACGACTTTACGCTAGTACAGATCATTGCAGGTGTTGCCGCCGTTATAGGGCACATCTGGACGATTTTCGCCGGTTTCAGGGGCGGAAAAGGAATTGCAACGGCTCTCGGCATGCTTATGTCAATCATTACAGTCGACATGCTCTTTGCAATCGGGGTCTTTATTATTGTTGTAGTAGTTTCAAAGTATATTTCGCTCGGATCGATTCTGGGCGCCATATCGGTACCTTTAATTTTGTTTATCCGTGAGAACATTTTCCACGCGAACATACAGGGATACGGCGTTGTACTCCCCTTCTCAATTGGAATCTGTTTACTGATACTCTATACGCACCGTGCAAATCTCGGCAGAATCTTCAGCGGAAAAGAAAGCAGAATATCTTTATCCGGCAGGAAAAAAGCTTAGATTGCCTGGAATTTATTTTTAAGAGAGACTGGACGCATTATTTACGGCGGACTTTCTCTCTTTTTTTTATGTTTCCGCATTTCTCCATACTTTACCCGTTTACATTTTTCAGTAAAAAAGATATTTTTAATTGCCGGAATATTTTAGTTAAATTCCGCCCCGGCGGGGCAGGATCCGGATTTTTAATACATGAGAATTAAGAGAATATGAATATTACAGTTTTAGGCGCAGGCGGCTGGGGAACAACCCTGGCAATACTGCTTCATTATAACGGGCACAAGGTTTCTCTTTGGGAGTATGACCGCCAGTATGCAAAAACCCTGGATAAAATAAGGGAGAACAAACTTTACCTGCCTGGCATTCAGATTCCGCAGGAGATGATAATTACGCACGACCTGGATGATGCCCTTGATAACAACCATATGACAGTAATGGCCGTTCCGTCGCAGTTCTTAAGGAGCGTGGTAAAGAAAATCGATTTTGCGCAGATAAAAAACTCAATTCTTGTAAGTGTTGCAAAGGGAATTGAGAACAAGTCGCTTCTTACGATGTCGCAGATGTTAAAAGACGAGATACCGCAGTTAAGCGAAGAGCAGATAGGAGTCCTTTCAGGCCCGAGCCATGCCGAAGAGGTAAGCCGCCGCATTCCGACGGCCGTTGTAGCCGCATCAAAGTCGGATGCCACAAGTAAAAGCATACAGGGAGCGTTTATAGTCTCATATTTCAGAGTCTATTCATCCACCGATATTCTGGGCGTTGAGCTTGGTGGCGCGGTAAAAAATGTAATTGCAATTGGTGCCGGTATTATAGATGGCGCCAAGTTCGGTGACAACACAAAAGCCGCCATTATGACGCGCGGCATAGCAGAGATCTCGAGGCTGGGGGCTGCAATGGGGGCAAAAGCCGAAACGTTTGCTGGTCTTTCAGGCATGGGGGATTTAATAGTAACGTGCATGAGCCGCCACAGCCGCAACAGGTTTGTTGGGGAAAAGATTGGCGAAGGAAAGACGTTAAAGCAGGTATTAAAGTCGATGACCATGGTAGCCGAAGGGGTTGAGACCTGCCGTTCGGTCAAGAACCTGGCGGAAGTTCACAAGGTAAGCACGCCGATAGTAAATGAAGTATATTCGGTTTTATTTGAGGACAAAGATCCCGTCAAGGCCACAACGGACCTCATGACGCGAGATATGAAGTCAGAGTAATTTCAAAATAAAAACCCGCCTTAAATGCGGGTTTTTTATTTTAATCAATTCAGATTATGCCTGCTTTGCGGCAAGGGCCTGGAGGCGTTTGATCCTTTCCTCGATGGGAGGATGGGTGGAGAATACCTTTAAGAAGGATTTGCCTGAAAGGGGGCTTACTATGAACAGGTGCGCTGATGAAGGCTGAGCATTAAGCATCGGCATCCTTTCATTGTATACGTTGAGCTTGTTTAAGGCTGAGGCCAGCATTAAGGGCTTTCCTGATATTTCGGATCCTCCCTCGTCTGCCAGGTATTCCCTGGATCTTGAAATTGCGAGCTGAATGAGCATTGCAATTATGGGTGACAAAACGAGCAGGAATATGCCGCCTATCCCCTCTCCGTCGCGGTCGCGGTCGCGCCCGCCGCCGAACATCAAAGCCCAGCCTGCCATACGGGCTACAAATGTAATTGTACCTACAAGCGTGGCTACAATGGTGCCGATAAGTATATCGCGGTGCTTTACGTGCGCAAGTTCATGGCCTATTACGCCTGAGAGCTCTTCATCTGTTAACATATTAAGGATTCCCGTCGTAACTGCAACAGCAGCGTGCTCAGGGTTTCTTCCCGTGGCAAACGCGTTGGGCGTAGGGTTTTCCATTACGTAAACCTTAGGCATCGGGAGCTTAGCGTTTTCTGCCAGGCCGCGAACAATCCTGTAAAGAGCAGGGAATTCATTTTCGGAGACCTGTTTGGCTCCGTACATTGTAAGCACAATCTTGTCGGAAAACCAGTACGAGCCGAAATTCATCACGAGTGAAAATATAAAAGCCACCATTATCCCTCTTTCTCCTCCAAGCAGCCCCCCTACAAAGAGGAATAGTACCATCATGAGGGTCATAAAAAACACGGTTTTTAATGTATTCATTTCTTTTCTCTATTTTTTTAATATTTATGAGCTTTTGTGCAAAACAGTATAAAAATACAATGCCAATTTCTGAATATTTAACATATTTTCATACCCTTTTGTTTCCTTAAAAACGCCCTGTGAAACTAATCACACTCCTTTTCCACATTTGCCTTGCCATTATTTGCAAATATACTTAAAATACCGTATCAATTTTGAGGAAATTAATGAAGTTTTACCGGATTTTTCTGCTGATATTTTTGTCTTTACCGTTTCTAAGCGGGCTCCATGCGCAGTCGGCATACGACTTTCTGCGTCTGGACCTGAATCCGAGAGCTGCTGCCCTGGCCGGAAGCTTTGTAACAAATACAGACGACCCGAACGTGGTATTCTATAATCCGGCAGGTATTAATTCCCTTAAAGAAACCCCGGTTTCAATCTCCTACGTCAATTACTTCCTGGATATCAACATGGGCGGGCTGGCGGTTTCAAAGGAATTTGAAAATGCAGGACGCTTTGCACTGGGAGTTAATTATATAAACTACGGCACCTTTACGCGCGCAGACGAATTTAAGAACAAGCTTGGCGAATTCAGCGCCGGCGACGTAGCTTTTATGCTGGGCTATGCCAACGCCCTGGATCAGAATTTCTACTACGGCGTAAACGTTAAATTTATATATTCATCGATCGCTGAGGTAGCATCTTCCGCCGCGGGAGTTGACCTGGGACTTCAGTACCTGTTCCCCGATCAGCAGATCGTCTTTGGGCTTTCAGCCCTGAACCTTGGGACACAGATAAAACCCTACTACGATTCGCACAGGGAAAGCCTTCCTGTAGACCTCAGGTTCGGGATTTCAAAGAAGATGGCGCACATCCCTCTTACAATTGCCCTTAGCTTTAACAAGCTTAATGAGAACCAGGAGTTAGGTGACAAGCTAAAAGTATTCTCCCTTGGCGCCGAATTTAACTTAAGCCGCGTCTTAAGGCTGCGCCTGGGCTACGACAATGAAAAACGCAGGGAGATGAAACTCGATACATCAACCGGACTGGCAGGATTTAATATAGGAGTGGGAGCACTTATAAGCGGCTACAACTTCGATTATTCCTACTCCTCATACGGATTTATAGATGCCATACACCGGATCGGAATAACTTTCAGCTATTAAAATTTTAAGCCGCTTATGTTAAAGCGGCTTTTTTTTATCTCTGATACGGTTTCTGCAGATACTGCCCGGCAAGGTTATGCGAATGGCCGAACTCCTTAACGTCAAGCACCTCTTTATAGTATTTAACCGCCCTGTCGCGCTCCCCTTTCTGGTCGTAAAGGTTCCCGAGGTAAAGCAGCGTATTTACCATGAAACCAGAGGCCTCATCTTTGTCCAGCTTTCTTGATGCATTTTCACATTCCTGGAAATATTGAATAGCGGCATCCGTCTGCCCCATGTTGCGCCTGTAGTATCCCAGGTAATAGGTTGCTTCCCTTCTAGACTGTTCATTATAGCCGGGGAATTTCTGCTGGTATTTCCTGTAGACGTCGGAAAAAATGCTGTCTGCCGTAAAAAGGCTTCCTTTTCTTATATTAATTCTTCCCTGGTAGCGCTCAAAAAGAGGGTTATCGGGATATTCCGAAGTAAGCATCTTTGCAAATTCCTCTGCTTTCTGGAAATTCTCCTCAAACTGGTAGTAGAGCTGCATAAGGAAATATCTCGATTCTGTTTTAGCGTACTTGCCGTTCATTGCGACGTTGGTCAGTTCCTTAATTCCCTTTTCCTTGTCTCCCGATGGGAAGAACATCATAAGAGGCTTTATCATGGGGTATTTTGCCGGAATTACGGCAGCATAGTAATCGTAAATTCCAAAGCCCAGCTGCACGTCCACGTTATTCGGATTAAGCTTATAGGCATGGTTTACAATAGGGAGCGCCTCGCGCCCGTCGTCGGCGGCCTTAATCCAGCTTTCCCTCATGGCTCTTAAGCGTCCGCGGAAGCCGATAGAGCCCCCCTTAAAGAAAAGGGCATCCACATTAGAAGGGTCCTTATCGAGTATCTGGTCGCACTGAAAAATAACGTCTTCCAGTTTCGCAAAAAAGATGTCGTCGTAGCTTTCATTGTCCAGGTCCAGCAGAATCTTCCACCAGTCAATCATAGCAAGGAAGAATTTTCCTGCCGGATGTTTCGGGTAGTCGGCAATAACCTCCTTAAAGGTCCTGTCGGCCTCGTCGAACTTTATGTTATATATCTGCCGGATTCCATTTTTCACGCGGGAATCAAAATCCCCGTTTTGTGAGAAAGCCTGTCCTGCCATCAGGAGGACAAAAAGGATAACAGCTAATCTTTTCAAAACGTCTCCATATAAAAAAACCCGGTTGAGTATAAACCGGGTTCAGTTTAGTAACAAGGAACTATCTTTTAAGGACTCTTAAACCCGCAAAAGGCTGAAGTTTATAGTCGAATGTAGCGGTATTATACGAGTTTCCCGAAAGTTTTCCGAGGCTTTTGACCCACAGTTTAATGTAGTTGCCGGCCTGTGTTTTAATGAGATATACGTTATCGGGAGTAATTGCAATTTCACTTAAAGTTGGTTCAGCAAGTCCTTCCGCCTTATCATAAGCCGCCTGCCCTGTTCCAATGAGTGAAAGTTTGGTATCGTGCCCGTTTGTCAGCGGCGCTTTGGCTGAAGAAGGCGAATAGAATTTCATTGCTCCGTCAGTGTTGTCCATTCTCATATTAAGGTCGATTCTGGAGGCATTATCGGAGCTATATGCCAGCTGTGTGCCCCCGCCCAGGAACGGGTCCCATCCGAAGCCGCTTTTAGCCGCATTAGAGGCAGCCGAGAACTCGTCAATAGTCTGGTTGGTATACTCATAGATGGCGGCATAGATAACCGAAGTTGCAGCCTGGCTTCTTGTGCCGTCACCATTTACGGCATAGACTTTCGTCTGGTACCTGGTGCTGCGGCCGGGATCCAGGTTAACAATATGAAAAGAGCTGTCGGATTTTACCACGAGGGCAGAATCGGCGCGGCTCAATACTTTACCGGTAGTATCAACTTTATTTGTAATAACCTGGTATCCTGCAAAGTCTCCTGCAGAGTTGCTGGTGGATTTAGTCCAGGAAACCCTGGCATTACTTCCCCCGCCCGGAATTGCCGACAAGACGACATTAACATCCGCCGGGGCGGCAGGGCCGCCGGGAGAAACGGGATTAGTACCTGAATCGTTACTGGAGCAGCCTTCCAGAAAAACCATGCCTGAGACTGCAAGCACGACAAAAAATAAAAGAACGTTAACAATTTTCATTCAATCCTCCCATATTAGTAAAGACATACAATTTATATTACTTGTGTCTTTACTAATATGAAAGTCAAAATTGTTTCTTATTTTCAGAAATCGAGGCTGCTGTTAACAAGTTTTTTCTGGAAATAGGACAGCAGCTGGTCAATTGCGACCCTTTCCTGCTGCATGGAGTCTCTTTCCCTAATTGTAACCGTCTGGTCCTCGAGTGTCTGTGTATCAACGGTAATGCAGTACGGAGTACCAACCTCGTCCATTCTTCTGTATCTGCGGCCTATGGCACCCTTGTCGTCGTAGAACACCCTGAGGAAAGGCCTTAAGTCGCGGTCTATCTTCTGAGCTATTTCAGGCATACCGTCCTTATTTACGAGCGGTAAAACGGCAGCCTTAATGGGAGCCAGGCGCGGGTGGAATTTAAGAACAGACCTCTGCTCGCCGTTAACTTCTTCTTCGTAGTAAGAATCGATTAAGAATGCCATAAATGAGCGGCTTGCGCCGGCTGAAGTTTCAATTACATAAGGAACGAATTTTTCCTTTGATTCCTCGTCAAAATACTGAAGAGATTTATTGGAAAATTTCTGGTGCTGGCTGAGGTCCCAGTCCTTCCTGTTATGAATACCCTCAATTTCACCCCAGCCGAAGGGGAAGAGGTATTCTATATCAGTAGCTTTTTTAGCATAGTGAGCCAGCTTATCCTGCGGATGGTCATGGAATCTCAGCTTGTCGGGGGTCATACCCAGAGCCTTGAACCACTCTATGCGCTGTTCTTTCCAGTATTCGTACCACTTATCGTCATCAGAAGGCTTAATGAAGAACTGCATTTCCATCTGTTCAAATTCACGTGTACGGAAGAGGAAGTTCTTCGTATTAATTTCATTTCTGAACGCCTTGCCGATCTGTGCAATTCCAAATGGGAGCTTCTGGCGGCTGGAGTTCTGGACGTTCAGGAAATTTACAAATATGCCCTGTGCGGTCTCAGGCCTCAAGTAAACTACGGCGCCTGAATCTTCAACCGGGCCGATGAAAGTTTTGAACATGAGGTTAAACTGCCTTGCCGAGGTAAAAGTGCCTGCATTTCCGCACTGCGGGCAGTTAAGAATTGATAAAAGCTTTTTGCCAAGATCCTGGTCCTCCAAGACGGCGTCAAAAGCCTCATTCATTGAAGCCTCATCGGTAAACTTGCCCTGTGTGAGTTCATCAAGCTTCCGGATCTGCTCAGGATGTTCTGCCACAACTTCGTGCAGGGCTTTAACCGCCTTTTCTTTTTTCTTGGCTGAAATCAGTTCTGCCAGTGTATCGAGGCGGAAACGCGCCTTGCACTGTTTGCAGTCGATCATTGGATCGGTAAAATTAGCCACATGTCCTGAGGCTTCCCAAACTCTTGGGTGCATAAGTATGGCGGCGTCAATCCCCTCGATATTTTTCCTGTAGGTCATGAATTTCCACCATTCTTCCTTTATATTTTTAAGGAGTTCAACTCCAAGCGGGCCGTAATCCCAGCAGCCGTTAAGGCCTCCGTAGATTTCGCTCGACTGGAATACAAATCCTCTTCTTTTAGCCAGAGAAACAATTTTCTCAACTATATCATTCTGGGTTTTATTTTGCTTTTCGATAGCCAGATCCTCCAAATTTTACATTATATAAATATAGCAAAAAATACAGATTTTTAGGATTTATTTTAAGAAACAGCCTGACGGTTTTCTGTTGTTTTGCATCTGTCTTTTGATAAATTATAATAAAACAGCCGCTGATTTGTTCCCGCGCACAAAAAAATTATGAAAACTTCTTAAAATTCAAATTATAACCATAATACCACATAAAAATCAGATAGGAGGCTTTGTGAAAAAAAACTACACAATAAAATGGTTTGCTAAATCCACTTTGTCACTTGTGCTTCTGTTTTCCCTCATAGTTTCCACGGGCTGCGGTAAAAAGCAGGAACAGCCGAAGCAGAACGTTCAGCAGGGGGATACGACCAAAATGGCTGATACGACAAAAAAAGCCGATACTACAGCAAAGACAGCCGCAGTTCCGGACCTTAAAGGGACTTACAGGGGAACTTTCGACCAGCGTTCTACAACTCTTAAAATTACAGAACAGAACGGAAACGATTTTAAGGGAAGCATTACAATTAATTACAGGGAGGTCATAAACCAGCAGGTAAGCGGAACCTTTGACCCCGCGACAAAGAAATTTACAATGCAGGACCTTCTGCACAGCAGATTTCAGGGGAA
Source organism: Ignavibacteria bacterium (assembly GCA_025612375.1). Lineage (NCBI taxonomy): Bacteria > Pseudomonadati > Ignavibacteriota > Ignavibacteria > Ignavibacteria bacterium. The sequence goes on along the minus strand of JAAXKN010000017.1, from coordinate 45,460 downwards.
ATATGCCGGGAAGGTTTCTGACGACATGAAAAAGTTATCGGGGACATTCACCATGTCACTCGACGGATCAAAGTTTAATTTTAATTTAGCTAAAAAGTAAGAGGAGAAGAAGTTAAATGAAAAAGTATTATCTACTTGCAATTGCCCTGCTTATTTCTTTTGCGTTTTATTCATGCAGCGATAATTCAACCAATCCAGAGCCTGCGGCACAAAAAGGAAGCATTTATATAACATCAAACCCGAGCGGAGCCCAGATCTGGAATAACAACACAAACACAAATAAGATTACGCCCGACAGCCTTACAGGCCTTGATGCAGGTTCATATTCAATTACGCTTAAATACCAGGGGCTGCGTGACACGACCATTTCCGTTGCAGTTAATGCAGGAGAGACGACGAAGCTTAGCGTAAAGATGCCCCTTTCAACTGTAACCTATCCCGTGGTAAGGATCTATGAGACGATAGGCACAACCGGGAAACCGAGCGGACTGATCCTTTCTACGGGGCAGCCCTCGGGTATCAGTTCAACTGCTCCCGACAGGGCAAAGGTTGACCTTTACTATTCGAGTTCCGGCTTTGTGCTTGCCTCAGCCGACCAGGCAAGCGGATTAACAAGGGTAACATTCTTTAAGGTTGGCAATTCGACTACACTCACAGATACGGTTTCGGCTCCCGCAAAGGACCAGAGCTGGGTTAAGAGCGTACCGGATACGGAGAGTAATTATATTTTCGTTTACGACAACGACCAGCATTATTCAAAGATCAGGATTGTCAACAAGGGAGGCGGAGTACCGGGCGAACCGGCATGGGTTGACGTAGTGGTGGTCTACAACCAGCAGGCCGGCGACAGAAGGTTCTAAGATTCAAAAATTCTGATATAATTAAAAAAGCCGTAAGGAAGATTCTTTACGGCTTTTTTGTATTGTTATGGACTTTGGGCTTTGGACACCGGGCTTCCTTTTCCACCGCTTCCTTAAGCTCGCAGATTAAAAGCTCGCGCAGCTTTTTGTAGCTTTCCACATCAGACGGGTTTTTAATTTTTGTAATTTCAAGAAGGCTTAAGGACTGGCAGATATAGTTGAGGTAAATGTTATCCATCCCCCCTTCCTCCCCGTTTTCCCTTGAGGCCTTTTTCAGGACAGAAAGATGATTTTTAACTACTTCCAGGTCGTTTCTTTCCACGGGTCCTGAAAGCGCCCTGATAACGCCGTCCTTATCCGCGTTTGCAAGTGTTGATTTTACGATCGGCTTTATGAGTGAAAAGAAATCCACGCCTTCAATTCTGCTTTTGTTAAAGGCCTGCTGGGCGTGGTAAAGGTTTGCGATGAGGAAGTTGGAAGCAAACACGCCAGCAATGTGATAGAATATCTTGTCTTCAGAGCCTATTACAAAAGGGCGCATCTCGAGCTTTTCAGCAAGTTCGAAGAACGTCTTCTCAGCCTCGGGTGTGGAAGATTCAACTGCTGCAAATGCGCCCCTTAATTCAACGAAGTTTTTTGAAGGGAACGACTGCATAATGTGCAGTGATGCCGTATGGGCTCCTTTTTCCCTCAAGGGTTCAAGAAGTGAAATATTCTGCGCACCTGAAAGGTGGCAGAAAAGTGTGTTCGGAAAGTCCAGGTCGTACATGGAAAGTTCTTCGGCTATGCGGGATATAGCCCTGTCGGGTACAGCGATAAAAACGATACGGATCCACTTTGGGATATCTGCCAGAGAGTCCGAATAATTTCTGATCCCTAATCTGTTTGCAAGGTCGCGTGCAGACCTGAGGCTTTTGCTTATAATGCAGGCCACGTTCTCATTTTTTGTCACCAGGCCGTTTGCAAGAGACGCCGCTGCCTTTCCGGCTCCAACAACTGCTATATCACTCATATATTACAGCCGAAAGATATCCCACGACTTCTGAATTATCACCCGTCACGTCACCGGAATCGCTGCGGTTAAGAACCTTTGCTTTTCTGACGTTCAGGAGGTCAGCCGTTCTCATTGCGGCCACAATAGGGCCTCCGCCGCAGGCTTCGCAATTGTTGTTATGCAGATCCCTTAAGAGAGTCTGGTAATCGAACTGGCTGATTCTTTTCTCCACAATTGAATCCAGGCGGTCGGCCTCCATTTTCGAATGGAAGTGCGACAGGTCGGAACTTGCAACTATGAGAGTTTTATCGTTAACAACTTTAGAGAGACGTTCGGAAAGCTCATTCAAGAACTCCTCCTTCTGGTCGCCAATGACAATAGGGAGTATATTAAAATCCTTAAGCACCATCTGTAAAAAAGGGAGCTGTACTTCGAGAGCGTGCTCCTGGCGGTGGCCCTCGACGCCCTGAAAGATCAGCTTTGCATCGCGTGTAAGCTCCTCGCGCATTGTCTTATTGACAGGAACAACTCCAAGGGGGGTACTGTAGGCATCCCCGCTGTAGACCGAGACACCGGGGAAATACTCCCTGTGGCTGGGGGAGATTATGACCACGGTCTCATAGGTTTTATTCCTTACCATATTATATGCATAAGCGGCCGTTCTGCCGGAATATATATATCCCGCGTGCGGGACCACAATAGCAGTAACGCTTCCGGGGGCTTCTTCGCTTCCTGCGGCATCGAGAAGAAACCTGACTTCGTCTTTTAACTTTTTTTCATCTGACGGATAAAACATGCCCGCAACAGCAGGCGGTCTGACTGTCTCCATACTTCTAACCTCCCATTTCCTCTTCAGAAAAAACACTTGCCGTAAAGAGCAGCATATTTAAGTTCCTCTTCTGCCAGAGATTAGATGGCAGTCCGGCCTTTTCGCAGAGGGCCGAGAGGTACTCGTCCTTATTCATACGGTGTTCAATGGGAACCTGCGGCAGAAGAAGTGCTCTTCGTCCCAGGTCTTCCAGAATAACTCCATGTTTTCCAAGCACAATCTCATCGTAGCTTTTCATCTTAAAAGGAGGGGAAAGGACAGAAATTTCGAGTTCCACCTTATCAAGTTCATTCTGACCGAGGGCATCAAACCTCGGGTCGGTAAATGCAGCCTTGCGGGCCGCGTCGCAGACTGTCAGAAAAAGAGGGTCATCAGCTATAATATAGCCAATGCAGCCCCGCAGGGCCTTATCCTTAGTAAGCGTTACAAAAGCCCCTGCATGTTCCTTTAAGACCGGGTGGTTTTCGTAATCCGCCTGCGGGGGAAGGCCTTCGCCCTTAAAGTAGCCTATAATGGACTCACGTGCGGCTTCTAAGAGGATCCTTTTCTCTTCATCTGACAATTCCATTAAACGTTCCCTTATTTATTCAACTGAGCAAACTATGAGTTCCTTTTTTTCCTTAAGTAGGAAAATAAGGTTATCTTTCATAAAAAATGAATCGGGCACAAATGCATTTGCGTTTGCGTTGAGCACGTCTTCAAAAATTATTTTCCCCGTCCTTGTATCCGCGCACAGGAACCTGTTAACCAGGCTTTGTTCAAACACCCTTGCATAGAAACTGAATAAAAGGAGGTGACTGTACTTAATATATTCAATGTTTCCGGCAACGTCGCGGCCATTAGTAATTTCTTCAATTATCTGCTTTATTTCAATGTCTTCAATTTTATCCTGGTGAAAAGTCTCAGGGAAAAGGTATCCGCGGTATTTCTCCATTTCGTCTATTGAGTCTCTGATGGAGTTCACCTTTTCGGCGTCATTTCCAAGTTCTTCCGTCACCTCTCCTGTTCTGTAATCGAGGCTGAAGAAATCCCATCCTTCAAACTTCTGTCTGAAGGCGTAGACCTTATCCTCATGTACAAAAAGCCATGAGAGGTTCTCTTCGTGCCAGAGGATCTTCTGTTCCACGATGTCGAAGGCAATAATTTCCTTGTGGCCCGGCATATCGGGTTTAGCGTACTTATGGAAATAAATTATGTCTTTATATATAGCTTCAATGCCGACCCAGAATTTTTCATCAAGCTGAAAATTCCTGAATATTTCCCCGCCCGTTGCGGCGTCGAGGCAGTTGAAGAAAGCCTGTTTTTCTTCCGGGCTGCGGTCTTCAATAATCAGCTTATTTGATTCCGAAAGGAGAATTCTCCAGAGCTGCCTGTTATTTGTAAACGAATATTTCTTTTTAACTTCCATATACTTTTATAATTGTTCAAATCTGGCGGTAAAATGCCTGAGCATAGGGGCCTCATAAGTAAGCCTGTAGCCCTTCAAGCATTCCCTTTTATTAAAAACATCAATTACTATCTCGGCCACATAATCTATATGGCTTTGCGTATAAACGCGTCTTGGAATTGCAAGGCGCACGAGTTCCATTGGAGGCGGAATGAGTTTTCCATCAGAGCCGTACTTGCCGAACATGACGCTTCCGATTTCAACCGACCTTATGCCGCCCTCTGTGTAGAGCTCGCATACAATTGACTGTCCCGGGAACTCACTCTGCGGAACATTGGGCAGAAATCTTTTTGCGTCGAGATAAATTGCGTGCCCGCCCGGGGGTTCGATCATCGGGACACCGGCCGAGAGGAGTTTTTCTCCCAGGTACTCAACGCTTCTGATTCTGTACTGAAGGTAATGCTCGTCGAGGACCTCTTCGAGCCCCTGTGCAATAGCCTCAAGGTCGCGTCCTGCCAGGCCGCCATATGTCGGGAACCCTTCTGTTACAATAAGGAGGTTTCGGCAGAGCATAGCAAGCGTGTCGTCATTCATTGCGAGGAATCCGCCGATATTGACGAGGGCATCTTTCTTTGCGCTCATTGTGCATCCGTCGGCATAGGAAAACATTTCCTGAGCGATTTCGAGCACAGATTTATTTTCGTAGCCTTTTTCCCTTTTCTTTATAAAATAAGCGTTCTCGGCAAAGCGGCATGCGTCCAGAAAGAGCGGGATGCCGTACTTCTGGCAGACGGCTTTAGTTTCCCTGATATTCTGCATTGATACCGGCTGGCCGCCGCCGGAATTGTTAGTAACGGTAATCATGCAGAGGGGGATATTCTGACTTCCCTTTTCCTTAATAAACCTCTCAAGTGCCTCAATATCCATATTTCCCTTGAAATCGGCCCTGATTTCAGGATGTTTGCCAACCTCGTTGAGAAGGTCGAATGCCTCAGCCTTTGTAAATTCAACATTAGCCCTTGTGGTGTCAAAATGTGTATTATTGGGGAAATATTTTCCTTCGCCTCCTGTAATGGAGAAGAGGATCTTTTCGGCTGCCCTGCCCTGATGTGTAGGGATGATATATTTCATTCCTGTTATTTTCTTAACGGCGGCTTCAAAGCGGAAGAAGCTTTTTGCGCCCGCGTAGGATTCATCACCGTCCATAATGCCTGCCCACTGTTTGGCGCTCATAGCAGAAGTGCCGCTATCGGTAAGGAGGTCAATTATCACGTCTTCAGCATGGATTAAGAATGGGTTGTAGCCTGCGGTTTTCAGGATTTCAATCCTTTCTTCTTTTGTAGTAAATCTGATCGGTTCAACAGATTTAATCTTAAAAGGTTCAATAATGGTTTTCATATTCTCCCTTAAGTTTAAGATTGGCTTTTTGTAATCTTAAACATAGCGCTTTAAGCTTTAGAAGGCAAGTAAACAATTTGGGAGGGGGTGGGAGGATGGGAGCTGAAATGATTAGCCCGGGGCCTTTGGGGCTTGACAATATATTGCGCATAACCTACATTTTACTACGAACATCCATGATGCATCAACTTCAAAGGAGGGATAAAAATGCTGTTCAGGTATTTCTATGAGGCTATTGTAGGCGCAATTGCAATTACTCTGGTTCTTCTCTTCGGGATGAAGGGGCTTGCCTCGCTTGCCCTGCTGGCTTTTCTGCCTTTGTACCTGAGAGCACGCAGAGTTCAGCCTGGCGAACGCGAACTTACTCTGTTCTACAAAACAGGCAATCTAACACTCGGCATTATTATTATTTCGGTCTTTGTAATTTATAAATTCTCACAGACAAGCATCCATGGACAGACCGTAGGCGATAACTGGAAGGGGATTCTTATGGCACTCATCGTTTTTTTTCACGGTATGGCGGGGCTTTTTATGAACAAATTCCGCTGATTCTAAGGTTTCTGAGGCTTGTCTGGGAAGCTTAATAATATTACATTTGTGCCGGATGTGTGTTTACTTTTAAAAATATTTCAGTAAATTATGTCAGATAATTTATCTTTTTTACTCTTGAGCCCTTCCGTAAAATTTTTTAACAACCGGAGAGAGGTCAAATATGGATGAGATTCATAATCCTGAACCATTGATTCCTGAACAGGCACCGGAAACCGACCAGGAAGAACTTAGCCATTCCGACAAAGTTGTTGGTATTATTACAAACCCCGTGCGGACTTTTGAGCAGATGTCAAAGTTTCCGCCACGCGTAACTGACTGGCTTATGCCTTTAAGCCTGATGATAGTTATTGCAATACTTGCAAACATCATTCTAATGAGCAACCCTGATATCAGATACGAAATAAGGCAAAAGCAGATTGCCTCAATTGAAAAGACATTTAACGAGATGGTTGAAAAAGGGCAGCTTACGCGCGAAATGGCAGATGAGCAGATTGAAAAGAACCGCGAAAGGATGGATGAATTCGGCACGGGTGCAGCAGCGGCAATCTTCGGAGCCATATCCACGCTGTTCGCCGTTTCCATTATGTTCTTTATTGTAACGGGGATATACTTTCTCTTCAGCCGCTTTGTGCTTAAAGGAGAGGGTACGTACCAGTCGGCGCTTTCTGCAAACGGAATGTCATATTACATTGCCATCATAGGAACGGTTCTGATGGTCCTGGCTTCCCTTTTGACGAGGAAGTTCCTCATGGGTACCAGCGTTGGCGCATTCATGAATGCGGATAAAAATACACTTGCAGGAATGCTGATGTATAAGCTGGACGTGATAGGGATATGGGGACTTGCAATTACAAGCATAGGACTGGCCAGGATGTTTCATTCAAAAGCCATGGGCAAATACTTCGCCGTGGTCTTCGGCATCTGGATCATCTGGAGCTTTATCACGCTCGGAATTGCAAAGGCGGTACCGGCATTAAGTTTCCTGGCTATGTAGCCTGAAAGAATGGGATCATTTTATTTACCCTGAAAGATGGAAAAGGCTTTCAGGGTATTTTTTTATACTATGCTCTGCGGGTCAATATCGAAGAAGAGCCTGATATTTCTATAGCGCGACATCCGGTTAAAATTAATAAATGAGTTAAGGACCGCGTTTCTGAGAATTGCGCCGCCGGGGTCAGTTTTTTTATCGCTTTTGATCAGGATGTGGAACCTGTAATTGTTCTTGAGCTTTGCTATCATAGCCTCAGATGGAGGTGTGATCATAAGTCCATTGCGGTACTTCTGAAGGTGCTCATAGAAATCGTTTATGGCTCCACGGGCCATCTCATCGCTTTCATCGCGCGCTTCGATAAGGCAGAGGCGGCTGAAAGGGGGATAATCCATCTTTTCGCGCACCTCAATTTCCCTTTCATAGAAAGAGAGATAATCGTTTTCAACAACCTTCTGCAGCACAAAATGCTTGTCGTTCTGCGTCTGTATAACAACTTCCCCTTCTGCCTTGCTTCGTCCCGCGCGACCGGATACCTGTGTCAATAGCTGAAAAGTTCTCTCATCAGCCCTGAAGTCCGGAAGCCAGAGGCTCGTCTCGGCGGCCACAACGCCAACGAGCGTGACGTTTGAGAAGTCCAGCCCTTTGGAGACCATCTGTGTTCCGACAAGGATATCGACCTCCCCTTTTCTGAACTTATTCAGTATGAAGCCCAGGGCGCCTTTTTTGCTCGTGGAGTCGGAGTCAATTCTTTCAATCCTTGCCTCGGGGAAGTAGTATGAGATCTCGTCTTCCACTCTTTGCGTACCCGTGCCGTAATATTTAATTTTTAACGACCCGCAGTGTGTGCAGGCATTCGGAACGGGTTTGTAGTAGCCGCAGTAATGGCACTGGAGGATGTTCCGGTTAATATGGAATACAAGGGGGACCGAGCAGTTTTCGCACGTTTCCACCTCTCCGCAGTCCTCGCAGTATACCTGTGTTGCAAATCCCCTGCGGTTCTGAAGAATTATAACGCCTTCTTTTTTCTTGAGCCTTTTTTCAATTTCGTTTAAAAGAGGTTTGGAAAAAACGCTTTCCATCTGCTTTTTCTTTTTTTCGACCGAAACGTTGACGAGCCTGATTTCGGGCAGCCTGGCCTCATCAACTCTTTCCTTAAGTTCAAGAAGCCTGTACTTGCCGAGCCTGGCGTTATACATGCTTTCAACCGAAGGCGTGGCAGAGCCGAGAACAACGGGGCACTGGCATATGCTGCCCCTTATTACGGCAGCATCGCGGGCCTGGTACTTTGGAACGTTCTCGTGGTTTTTGTAGCTCGAGTCGTGCTCTTCATCGACTACAATGAGTCCTATATTGTCCAGCGGTGCAAAGAGTGCGGAGCGCGCGCCTACGACGACGGTGAACCGGCCTGCAATAATTCCCCGCCATGTGTCGTATCTTTCACCCAGGGACATGCGGCTATGGACGACGGCAACCTTGCTGCCGAAATTGTTATAAAGCCGGGAGGTGATCTGGGGGGTAAGGGAAATTTCAGGCACAAGGATTAAGACGTTTTTACCTATTGCGTGCGCCTCTTTTGCCAGTTCAATATAGACCTGCGTCTTCCCGCTTCCAGTTACGCCGTGGAGAAGGAATGTCTGGAAGTTCTGCTCCTTAATGCTGCAGGAGACTTCCTGTCTAATGGCCTCCTGGGCCGGGGTAAGCGTAAGCTCCTGGAATTCTTCAGAATAGGCTTCAGAGTAGCTGCGTTCCACCTCGCGATCGAATATTTCAACGAGATTCTTTTCCACGAGTGCATCGACAGAGCTTTTGGAAGTGTTTGTTTTTTTCAGTATATCGGCCAGGGCCACGCCATCTCCTTTATCTGAAAGCAGTTCCATAAGGATTACGAGCTGTTTTGGCGAGCGTTTTTCAATTTCAGGAAAAGCCTCGTAGGTTTCATCGGCTGAAAGTGCAAGCTTAACAAATTTAACCTTCTTAACCGACACCTTTGCTTTTTCCAGCTCATCCAGGACCGTCAGGGCGCCGGATTTTTCGAGGCTGCGGAGTAAGGAATAGATATTTTTCTTTTTTACTTCCTTCTGCAGAAAGCTGAGAGTTACGACTTCCTGCTCCGACAATATTTTTAAGATCCGGCTTTTTACTGACGACTTGTCGGTTTCCTCTGAAAGGAGCTTCTGGCAGAAGAGTTTATCGCTTACAATCTTTTTTTTCGATTCAACGTCAAGGCCGTAGGGCACGGAGTTTCTGAGGGCTTCGCCAAGCGAGCTCAGGTAGTAGCCTGAAATCCATTCATAAAATTTGAGTGATTCCTGTGTGAAGATGGGGCTTGCGTCTAGAATATCCTGAATGGGCTTAACTTTATCTTCAACCGTGGTTTTATCTGTAACATTAATGATGAAGCCGGTAAGAATTCTTTTACCGAAGGGCACGACGGCTCTTACACCCGTCCTTGCCAGAGGGATGAGTTCATTTGGAACCGAATATGTAAACACGTTCCTGAAGGGAAGCGGAAAAACGATCTCAGCAAACATAATTATCTTCCAGGCTCTCAGAAAGCCCCCGCGTAAAGAGGGGGCTTAAAGGATTAACTTTTATTGGCCCTTATAGAAGGGCGCAAGGTCTTTTAACTGTGTACCTTCAGCAGGTTCAATTGAGATCTCAAATTTAAGCGTATCGACCCTATCATCCCAGAGAATTCTTTTATAGTTAGAAGATTTTATTATCTCGCCGTTTGTTGTAATGACGCTGTCGTCCAAGGCAAGTGTGAGGAAATAAAACCCGTCTTCGAAGGAGAGTGTTTTTTCAACGTCGCTGAGCTTTTCAAATTTATAAGTGGCCTTTCCGTTAAGCCTGCCGTTATCGAGGTAAAGCTCCCTTGATATGATATCCTGCCCCTTATCCTTTCTTTCCTTCAGGAATTCACGGCTTTTGAGCATAAAGTCAAAAAGGAGTTTCTGGTCTTCCTTAAACTGCTGATCGTCACTGGCATCGCTTCTGATGTTGGTGTAGAATACCGTTGCCGTACCGCTGCCTCCCTTTGCGGGCACGATATTATAAACGATTTTGTTGCCTACAAGGCATCCGCTCAATAATAAAGGCAGCAAAAGAAACGCGGAAAGAAATAATTTTTTCATGGGAACCCCTTTCTTTTATATTTATCAACTCTATTTCAAGCGGAACAAAGGACTTTCAGACAACTGCGGGCTCAAGGAGCGTCAGGTTCTGGTTGTCGACGTCCAGTTCTGCCATAACGCCAAGAGGCAGTGTAAACTTATTAGTAATGTGACCGAAAGAAAGCCCGTAAATTACAGGTATATTCAGATTAAACAGCCGGTCCATAAGGACCTCCTGCAAAGTAAGCGACCTGGGTTCAGCCGGGGCAGATTCTTTGGCCTCACATTTTTCAAAAACGCCCAGGGCGATTCCGGCAGCCTTCTCAAATTTCCCGGCTTCAATCATCTGTGTGAGCATTCTGTCTATTCTGTACGGCTCTTCACCAATTTCTTCGAGGAAAACAATTTTCCCGTTGGTATTTATGTCATAAGGCGTACCGATCAAAGAGACCACAATAGAGAGGTTGCCGCCTGCAAGCCTGCCCTTTGCCTTGCCGCCGCGGATAGGGATAACCTGGCGGCTTTTATCGTCGGGCTTTTCGTCCCTTGCGTTCCAGAACCTGAGTGAATCAGCCGGATCCATCAGTGTATTCTTAAAATAAGATAAAGAAAATTCGTTGAAAGTAGAAATTCCAACAGGGCCGTGGAAGGTCACCATATTGGTTCTGGCTGTTATTGCATAAAGGAGCGAGGTAATATCGCTGTAGCCGCAAAGGACTTTGGGGTTATTCCTTATCATATTATAATCGAGATAAGGAAGAAGCCTTGCGCATCCGTAGCCGCCTCTTGTGCAGATAATGCCGTCGACGTCTTTTCTTGAGAACATGAGGTTCACGTCCTGAGCCCTCAGGTCATCTTTGCCGCCCAGGTAGCCGAATCTTGCCGTAACGTTATCGGTATAGACTACCTTAAAGCCCAGGTCCTCCAGGTTTTTAACGGATTCCTTCAGTTCATCTTCAGTTATATAGCTGCCCGGAGTAATAAGTCCAATAGTATCCCCTGCCTTAAGGCGGCGGGGTTTAATTACGGGAGTATCCTCAGGCTTTTTAAGGTTATCCTCCGCGAAGAGTGTATGAGGCAGCATTGAAATTGCAGATGCTGCCGAAACGGTCTTTATAAAATTTCTTCTATGCATTGTAATTAAAAAATACCCCTTAATAATAATTCACCCGTGTATTAAACAATCAGCCTTTGCCTTTACCTCTACCTATTTAATCAGCTCTTCGTCCCACAGGAGGTGCTCAAAGCTTTCGCGGCTGCGTATAACATTGAACTTGTCGCCGTCGACCAGGATTTCCGGCGGGCGTCTTCTGCCGTTATAGTTAGAAGACATTACCATTCCGTATGCGCCTGCGGTCATAACAGCCAGTTTGTCGCCCTGAGAGCATTCCTGTATAGTGCGGTTTTTGGCCAAAAAGTCGCCGCTTTCGCAGACAGGACCCACAATATCGGCCTTAATATCCCTGCGTGAAGCAAGTGTTACAGGCTGAACGTGGTGGTAAGCGCTGTATAGGCTGGGCCTTATGAGTTCAGTCATTGAGGCATCGACGATAATAAAATTCTTTTCCCTGTTTTTCTTTGTATAGAGCACTTCAGTAACAAGAATGCCGCCGTTAGCGGTAAGGAATCTGCCAGGTTCGAACATGATCTCGCAGTTGAGGTCCTTTAAGGTATCCTTAACGGAGGCTGCCAGTTCGGCCGGGGAGAATAAGTTCTCATTATTGTAGCGCACGCCCATGCCGCCGCCGACGTCGAAGTGCTGGAGTGGAACGCCCTTTGCCTTAATTTTTTTGAAAAGTTCTGCCATTTTGCCAATTGCCTCGGCATAAGGTGCGATTGTAGTAATCTGGGATCCTATATGCATATCGAGGCCTGTGAGCATGACGTTTTCCAGCTTTAAGCCTTCCAGGTAGACACTTTCGGCCTCTGAGGCATCGATACCGAATTTGTTTTCAGCAAGTCCTGTAGAAATGTACGGGTGTGTTTTAGGATCGACGTTAGGATTGATCCTTAAGGCCACATGGGCTACAGCGTTTGCCTGGCCTGCGACCTTGTTTATAAGGAGGAGTTCCTCAAAGGATTCAGCCTTAATAAGCTTAATGCCATATTCAAGCGCAAGTTTTATTTCATCCGCGGTTTTTCCCACGCCTGAGAGGATGATTTTGGAAGGATCGACTCCGATTTTCTTAGCGCGGTAGAGTTCGCCTGCCGAGTTGACGTCAATTCCGCCGCCTAAGTCGGCAAAGGTTTTAAGTACATTCAGGTTAAAGTTAGCTTTAGCGGCATAAAAGATTGAATGTTTTACGTCCTTAAAAGCCTCGTCGAAAGTCTTAAACTGGTCGACGAAATGTTTTTTGCTGTATATGTAAGCCGGTGTGCCTACTTCATCGATAATTTCCCCGACTGCCTTATGTTCGCAGTAGAGCTTGTTATTCAGGTAGTGAAAAGTACCAATTTCAAAAAAATCCATTATATCCCGATTCCTTAAAGATTTTATTTAACAGTTCATAAAATACGTAAAATACGTTCAAAGGACAAAGCGGGAGCCACAAAATCGGGCATTTTCGGAAATCTCATATAGAAAAAATCTCCGGGAAAGGAGGACAATTTCCACAAAGGAAGTCTCTCAGGGGGAAGAGGGTCAACCCGATGTAAAATTTCCAGCGCAAACCCGGAGAATAAAAAACTAATTTCTATTTAGATATAAGTCTCAATTCAGCAAACCTCAGGCGGATAGTGCTTTGTACTCCGCTGAACCATAACCTCATTATAATGGGCGCGCTGAGGGCTGGCTGCCCAATAGTATTCGTAAAGGCAGACACCGGTATTCTGACATTTACCCATCCATTCTTCCCCTTTTCGACAATAAATCTTTTATCGGCATCCAGTGAATCGAGTGGAATTTCGTATCTAAAAAAGCCATTTCGTCTGTCCAGGTTGCCGTTATTATCTATATCTTCAGTTTCCGGCACTTTTCCATTTTCTGATGAAAGCGCATTGTTTTCATTTCCGTTAAAGTGGGTATAATCAGCTGAACCGGGAGAATATGAATAATTATCCCCTGAAGGATCGGGATTTGTTAATGCATTATAGAATGGCTCCTGCTGGTCAGCGAGCCCGTCAAGGCCGGTATCTTCCCCGGGTTCAAGGAGCAGGTTACCATTTTTATCCTCCGTGCTCAGAACATAGTTTGGTATCACGTCCTCACTTATTCTCCCAAGGTCAATATAGAGCTTTGCACCTTTTGGCGCCTGCTGAACATTCATCCACACCTGGACCTGGTAAGAATTTACATCTCCCTTTAGCTCATCCTCACCTACAAGTCTCTGCAGCCCTCCCCAGCATTTTGTTGGATCAGACAGATCCGGGGTATAATTGTAAGTTCCCTTCAAGGATGGATCATATACAACATCCAGGACAAGGACATTTTCATCCCCTGAATAACCATCAGGGACCTGATTTAGAATCGTGTTCAGCAGCACATCTGAGGGCAAAATATTGTAGTAATAAGTCCTTGCTTTAAAATCCATTTTCTTGACCAAAGATAGTTCAGGCATTATTCCCTCAGGAGAGCCTGTATCGTGCCAGTTTGGATAAGCAATTCCAGTGCTTGTAAAATAATCTGGTTTTGGATTTTGGGGCTCGGTTGATTTTGAACAGCCGGAAAGGATAATAACGGAAGAAAGAGCTAAAGTCAAAAGGATGCTTAACCTGTACATTATTTTCCTCCAAGAGTTGTGAAAATGTAATAAGTACAGTAGCATTATTGCCGATAATATACCTCAAATTGGTTTTTGAAGAATTGCAAATGTAAGTTATTTCATATTTTACTTATTGTCAAGGGAGTTATTTGAAAATGGTCACAATCAGGCTACGCTTCAAAAAACCGTCCTGGAATTTACGCTTAAGTCCTCCGGAGCTCAGAATTATTTTTTCTTATGTTATTGCTACAGGCAACTAGCCTCTCCGGGGTTCTTTAATCCCTATTATGATTCTTGAATTAAGTTGACTTTGTAAGGGGCAGAAGCCATCTTTCAAACTCCCGTCAGTGCCTGTACTGATTCATCTTAACGGGAAAAGTTGTATATTCCTGCACGTTTTAATTCTGTTCTCTTTTGAAATTCAATTTATACTAACTCAAAAGGAGATCTCATGCGGCATTCTTTTTTTCTTTGCGGCTCATTTGCAGTTCTGATGATGTTACTCGTGACGTCAGGAATATTTGCTTCAACTGATTCGTTAAACATTTCATACCTGAAGACCACACCAATTAAAGTTGAAAATCTTGAAGATAAGTCGGAGAGGAATTTCCTCCTCAAAATGTCCCCAAACGGGGACTGGTACAGATTAGATGCAAACAAGTACTTTTCAGAAATGTTCATTACAGCCGATACTGCAAAAATGCAGACTACAGTTATATGCAATTTTAAGGATGGCTCTTTATACTTCAGTAAGCCAGACATGAATAAAGTCAGCGGCGGTATTTATTACTGCAGCACTGACCTGCGCACCAAAGATAATCTCTACTTAAATAATATAAACCTGGCACTTGACCTTAAGAACAAGGTCCTGTATTACAAATGGATTAATCCAACGGGAAAGAATGAGCCGTCTATTTCAGATAAGAATACGCTGCTTCCGGGATCACAGTTCCCTGACATAAAGTTCAAATCAATAGAAGGGAAAGAAGTAAAATTAAAAGACAACAGAATTAAAGTGATTAACTGGTGGGCGACCACCTGCCTTCCCTGCCGGGAGGAGATTCCGGGGCTAAATAAGCTCGTGGAAAAATACAAGGGGAAGGATATTGATTTCATAGCTATTGTTGGAGACAATGAAAAGTTAGATCAGTTTCTTAAGACAAATACATTTGCCTACGAGCAATGCTATTCGGACAAAGAAGCGGCGAAATATTTCGGGAATTCATTTCCCCGCCACGTTATAGTTGACGGCAA
Organism: Ignavibacteria bacterium; assembly: GCA_025612375.1. Taxonomy (NCBI): domain Bacteria; kingdom Pseudomonadati; phylum Ignavibacteriota; class Ignavibacteria; species Ignavibacteria bacterium. Next base: position 30,381 of record JAAXKN010000017.1, on the reverse strand, counting down.
TAATAACATCGTTTATAATGTACCCGGCGGCTGGGTTGATGAATATAAAGAATTGGAAAAGATTATTGAAAATCTGATTACAAAATAGGAAAGGTTTATGGGAATAAAAGTAATTATCACCGGCTCTACGGGCATGGTGGGGGAAGGTGTGCTCTTTGAGTGCATGGAGCATCCTGATGTAGAGAAGGTGCTGATGGTAAACCGCAGGCATTACAATTTAACTAATCCTAAAGTGCAGGAAGTGATTATTCCAGACTTCTTATCACTGGATGATTTTACAGTCTGGCTTACTGGCTATGATGCCTGCTTCTTCTGCGCCGGGATAAGTTCAAGGGGAATGAAGGAAGAAGAATATAGTCATATCACTTACGACATAACAACTCACTTTGCCAGGAAACTTTCGGAAGTTAATCATGGGATGACGTTTGTTTACGTCTCAGGCGCGTGGACGGACAGCACAGAAAAAGGAAAAGTTATGTGGGCACGTGTAAAAGGCAAAACTGAAAACGCCCTTTTGCGTATGCCGTTTAAGAGAGCATACAATTTCCGTCCCGGCTTTATGAAGCCTTTTCCGGGGCAGAAGAATATTCAAAGTATTTACAAGCCCATTCTCAGCTTGTTTCCCATATTGATTAGGCTTTTCCCGAATTTTGTTTTAACAATGCGCGAGGTGGGCCTTGCCATGATAAACAGCGTACTGAAAGGTTACCCCAAACAGATACTGGAAGTAAAGGACATCAGGGCACTGGCAAAATCTTAAGAAACGCGTGCTGAAAAAATTATAACTGACAGAAGATTGCTCGAAATATAAAGCGGCTAAAGGTAAGCCTTAGCCGCTTTACAGAGATAGGTTTTGCCGGCTGCAAAAGTTACTTTTTATTATAAGTCAACGAATGCATCCTTAATTATTATACAACAGGGCCTTAGCATGCCTGCCGTTAAATGCGGCACCATTTTTTTCCAGGCGTATTTCTTCCAACTTAAACCTTGAAACGAGCCCCTGCAGATTTACTGTAAGACGGTTTAAGTCTTCTGCAGCACGCGCAATCTGTTCTGTTCCAGCTGCAGACTGCTGTGTAACAGAAGATATGCCTTCTATATTTTTACTGATCTGTTCTGCGGCGCTGGACTGCTCCTCGCTGGCAGCTGCAACCTGCAAGACCACGTCAGTTGTCTTCCGGGCTCCGCCGAGTATTTCACCAAGCACCTCAGAGACCTCTTCTGTCAGCTTCATTCCTTCCTCCACGGCCTGTTTTGCATCATTCATTGAAGAATCGGCCTCCCTGGCTTCCAGCTGAATTGACATAATAGTATCTGCAATTTCCTTTGTAGCCTTTGTAGTACGCTCGGCAAGTTTACGCACCTCGTCGGCTACAACTGCAAAGCCGCGTCCCTGCTCGCCGGCACGCGCAGCCTCAATTGCGGCGTTTAAGGCAAGCAGGTTCGTCTGGTCTGCAATGTCGTCAATTACCTGAGTGATCTCGCCTATCTGCTCAGTTCTTTTTGAAAGTGAAGCAACTATCCTTGCAGTCTCATCTGAAGAAGAAACAATTTTACTTATGCCCTTCTTTGTTTCCTCAATCTTCTTAGCTCCTCTTTCAGCAGCCTGGCTGCCCCCCATAGAGACGCTTGAAGCTTCATTTGCATTCCTGGCTGTTTCATAGACAGTTTTAGTCATTTCTTCAATGGCTCCTGCCACCTCAGTTGCCTGCTGGCTCTGCTCCTGTGCTCCTGCTGCCATCTGCTCGGATGAAGAGGAGATTTCATTTGCAGCAGAGGCTGTGGCGTGAACGGCCTCAGATACCTCAGAAAGTGCAGTGTTGATTGAGTTGGCAAGCTGGTTAACACTGTGCTTAATTATTTGATAATCGCCCTTGTATTCGCCATTCATTCTTGCAGTTAAATCTCCAGAGGCAATTTTCTCAAGTATGTGACTGCTCTCCTGTATAGGTTTTACAATTTCCTCCAAAGTCAAATTGATTCCCTGGACAATACTTTTGTATCCTCCGCTGAACAATCCCTCATTTCCGCGCACCGAAAGAATACCCTCAGCAGCAGCAGAGGTAATCTTGTCCGTCTCGGAAAGAAGTTTTTTCAGTGTCACCGGTATTGCATTTATTGCAGGAGAAAATTCATCTTTTTCATCCTGGACCTGAATAGTGACATCCACTTCTCCCTGAGATATCTTATACATTTTATCCGATACATCTTCCAGCTGATTGGCGAAACTGTTGAGCTGTTTTCCCATAGTTCCGATCTCATCATTAGAAACAATTTCCGCCCTGTATTTTACATGTCCCTTAGAAAGTTCAGAAGTCAGGACGGTCAGTTTTTTGATTGGGTCTGTGATTTTTACAGATATATAGTAAACGATCAATGCAATGACCAGTAAGAAAAGGATTTCAATAACAATCAGCGTATTCCTTACGCTTCCGGCCCCGGCCAGGACCTCACTGATAGGGACCGTTACAATTACGCCCCATCCGGCCTTATTAACAGGCGCATAGAAAATAGCCACGTCACATTTATTTACAGGATCATATGTTTCAATATAGCCGTGATTGTTATTTCTCAGGTTGTCTCCTACTTCTTTTAAGCCGTCATAGCCGGCTTCCTGCACAAGGTCCGAGATCTTCTTCTTTCCAAGGTATTCTTTATTCCTGGATGCAAGATAAGTCCCGTTCGCGCTTACGACCTCAACGCGCCCGGTCTCCAGGACTTTCTGCTTCGAGATCTTTTTGTCCAGATAGTCGATTGAAATATCCGCCCCCGTCACGCCGTTAAATTGGCCATCCTTCATGATGGGATAGACAATTGAGGTCATCAAAACGCCGTCGTAGAGATAAGGTTCCATTATGAGTTCCCTGCCGGTAGACTTGGGGAGCTGATAATAATCTCCAGAAGCAAATGACTGGTCAGAGGATCTTTTAAGCACTACGGCTCCGCCGTTTTTATTCCAGTATGCCGTAAACCTTCCGCTCTCATTGCCCGGCATGTCGGCATTGTTTATGTATTTTGCGTCATTCCCATCAAAGGCATTCGGTTCAAAGACCGTAAACACACCGGCGAACTGTTCATTGTCGAGAAAGAATTCTTTAGTCATCTGGCTCAATTCATGCCGGTTTTTGCTCGAGTAGGTTTCGACTACCTTATTGAATGCTTTTAATCCATTATCTGCGCTTAGTATATCCGAAGTAATATCCATTGCAATTTTCTCTGTCATCTCCTGTGTGCTCTGACAGGCAACAGTTTTCTGCTTGTTATATACGATAGAAAGTATGATCAAAGACAAAACCAAGAATAACGCAAAAACACCCCCGAGTATATAAAGGAGCATCTTGCTTTTGATTGTATTTAGTTCCAGTTTCATTATTATTCCTTTGGAAATTTTCGTTTATTAAAGGCTAACCTTAAATACTAAAAAGGCTTTACTTAAATACGGGTTCACAACAAATGACGTGCTAAGAGGCAAAGAGAACTCATTTGTTATTTTCATGTCCTTTGCAACAGTTACCCCGGCATTAACAATACCGATCTTGCCGTCCTCAATACCATACAAAGAAGTTTTATCTTTTCCTTTTGCGGCACCCAGAAAAATGCTCAGGTTAGTCTCTTTAATCTTTACAGGATAGCTGGCTTCAAAATATACCGGCTTGTCCGGGTCATTATGTGCCGCATAGTCTGCAGTAAGAGTAACCGGAAATGATTCAGGTCCCGTGTATGTCAGGTTGACATTTACCCAATGGGCTCCACGGCTTTCATTGTTTTCAACTCCTTTGAAATCTGAATACCTCATGTTTTCGTACGGGTAAAAGAAGTCCACCACTCCCGGAGAAAACGTTCCGATTGAGGTAGGGATTGAATATTTCAGGACCAGGTCAATTTCTGAAAACGGGACATTCTTTCCTTCCCTCTCCTCCTGTGCTACCAGGGCATATGATCCCCAGCCGACGAGTTCAAAATTGTACGCTGATAACGCAATATAGGGCTGAATTGCTGGTGAATTTCCAAAGTCGATTGCCCTCCAGTTATAACTGCTGACAATATCAACTCCGGTACCCACGTGAATTCCTTTTGATTCTTCCTGTGAATACAGATTAGAAAAGGTTAAAGCTAAAAATAAGAAAACAGTAAACAGATATTTAGGGGCATAGCTGTAAAAGAAGTTCATTTTACCTCCAAATTAAAGAGAATCATAGTTTGAACCAATATGGCCGGAAACTGCAATATTGAATATTCAAACCAGTTTTAATTAGTTAAGGAAGAATGCTTAGAGAATCTTACGTGTGTAATAAGAAGAATTCCTGAAGTGAAAGCAGAACCTGACGTGTTTATTTCAGACTTTAAGGGAACCAGATTGAAAATTAAGTGTTTACTTAATGTTTGAAGTTCAATATATATTGTGGTTTTCTATAGGTACTTAAGATAAACTGCAGCATCAGAACCCTAAGAACAACATCAGAACAATACGCCACAGCATTTTTATCTATTTGCCCGTTGCAGGCCGGGTGGAGTGGTTAAACATATTTATAACTAAATTCAAGACAGTATTTCTAAAATTTTGATGACCAGGGATAAATACCTGGCATCTTTTTCATCGTTTCATTTGCTTTGGAGTACTTCTTTGGGAGTACATGAAAACATCTATTAAAATTATTGCTACTCCAACCAGCGTAAACGGTATAGCATATAATGCTGCCCGATCATTTAAGTTAGCCGACAAATATATTAAGCCTGAAACAATTAGAATACTTCCCAGCGCAATGAAAATACTGCTTCTGATCTTAGCCATTTTATTATTCCCGGATCTATTGTAAAATATTTATCCTTTTCCGCAGAAAAATTTGTCAGCCGACAGCTAAACATTCTAACTTTTATTGATTAGATAGTAAAATATACCCATAAAATTAATTAATTCAAAGGTCAGCCCAAACAGGCTCCGGGAGCAAAAGGCATCAGGTCGCTGGTAAAGGAATAAAACATATTCGGCTTTATGGGGAAATGCAGTTCAGGAAACTGCTCCTTTTGAAGTGACTTTGCATCTGAGTTTCCTAATGATTGACTCTGGGAAGAAAATATTTTAATTTTCTTTTCAATCTTTGCCAGCATTGCCTCATTTATGGCAGATTAGTGTAAATATCATCAGCCCGGATATTCATACCCACAAAAACAGAGGTCTGTATGGAAGCTGCTGAACCGGTTAAAGGAGATAATTTCGACCCCAGGCTTTTTAGCCTTCTGCTCGTACTGAATATTATTGCGGCACTGCTTGCAATTCCTTATGGCAACATTCTTTCCGGCAGGCCTGCAATTGATCCGAATAGGCTGGTTTATGTCGTTCCCCTACAGATTATACTGACATTATTCATATATACAATTGTAATATCCATAGGCATTAACCTCTCAGAGAGATATGGATATGATGAGCCGGTATTCAAATCATTTCTTTATAAAAAGGACTACCCTGAGAATATCAAACAAATTCTCTCTTACAGTTTTCTTGCGGGCATCAGTGTCGGCATTTTTCTTATGGTTCTTTCATTTATCTGGACATTCCTTTTCCCCGTCCCTTCAGTAAAGCATATGAATACTCCGGGTCCTCTTTATGGTGTTATGATCTCAATTTCCGCAGGGATATCGGAAGAGACTTTGTTCAGGTTCTTTCTGCTGCAGGTTTTTATCTGGCTTGGAATGTTTCTTATTAAAGGCGAATATGTGAAATCAGCCAGGCTGTTATTCTGGACGGCCAATCTCCTCAGCGGAGTTATTTTCGGCATTGCTCATATTTCCAATTTAGCAGTTATAGGTGCAGAAATAAACTTTTCAACCATCATATTTACCATCACACTTAATTTAATTGCCGGAATGTCTTTTGGTTATCTGTTTTTCAGATACGGCCTGTTAAGCGCAATGATTGCACACTTTTCGACTGATATAATTCTGCATGTAATAGGGCCATCGCTTATGCAGGTATTTCACTAAGACGCGGAAAATTCCGCCCTCAGAAAAAAGCCTCATACATATTGCTCAGCTTTTCATTTTTGCCGGCTTATCTGCGCCGTAATTCTGTACATTTTCCGCGCCATTGAACTTGATAAAAATTAGCTTTAACTTTTTACCATCCGCTGTTATGATCAGAAATTTTCAAAGGAACAGATTTAATATGAAAAATACGGAAAGAGTTTCCCTTCAGTCCGGGGAGAGCTTTAGTGTTTTATTTAATAAAATGACACAGGGAGCAATCTTCCACGCTGCTGATGGAAGAATAATTTCTGCCAATCCTGCCGCTTTGGAAATTCTGGGCCTTACTGAAGAGCAGATCTATGGGCGCACATCGCTCGATCCGGCGTGGGAAACAATACATGAGGACGGGTCCGTCTTTCCGGGAAACACTCATCCGGCTATGACCGCATTGAAAGAAAACAGAAAGGTAAGCAATGTAATAATGGGAGTCAGGAATCCTGCCGAGAAAAACTACCGATGGATCAGAATTACGGCAGAGCCTTTGCATCATAATACCGAGGAGATGCCCTTCCAGGTCTTCGTTGCCTTTGATGACATTACAGAACAGAAGAAGTATGCAGATGAACTGGCCCGTATTAATGCAGAGCTCGGGCAGTCGAATGATAATATGCGCCAGGAGATCACCTCGCAGAAAGAAACCGAAACCCAGCTGCGGACAATACTGGACAACCTCCCGATAGGGATATGGCAGACCGACTCTACCGGGGCGATCATATACGGCAACCCCGTAGCCAGATCTATCTGGCAGGGAGCCCGCTACGTTGGAGTTGATGATTACGCTGAATACAATGCCTGGTGGAAGGAAACCGGAGAAAAGCTCAAGCCTGAGGACTGGGCGGCCTACCGGGCGCTTAGGAGCGGTAAAACAATAATTAATGACAAATTAACTATCCAGTGCTTCGACGGCTCATTCAAGACTATACTGAATTCAGCTGTTCCTGTTCGTGATGAAGACAATAACTTACTCGGGACAATTATCGTAAATCAGGACATAACAGAGTTCAGCAGGAAAGATGATATTCTTCTGGAGCAGGCAGGAAATATCCAAAGGAATCAGCAGCTTTTGAAGCTTTTTATTGAACACAGCCCGGCGGCAATTGCAATGCTGGACCATGACATGAACTACATAATAGCCAGCAAGCGATACTTGGCTGATTATAAACTGGAAGAGCAGGACCTCACTGGGCGGAACCATTATGAAATCTTCCCTGAAATACCCGATCGCTGGAAAGAGATCCATAAAAGGTGCATGAGCGGAGTCATTGAAAAATGCGAAGCGGACCCGTTCCCAAGGCTCGACGGACATACAGACTGGGTGAGATGGGAGATCCGCCCCTGGTATGAGCTTCCCGGCCAGGTAGGCGGCTTAATTATTTTTTCAGAGGTAATAACAGAGCGCGTTCGCGCCATGGAAGAATTGAAGCGGGCAAAGGAAGAGGCTGAAATTTACGAGGAAAGCTACAGGCAGCTGGCAGACGCCATGCCGCAGATAGTGTGGACGGCAGACAATGAAGGGAATATTAATTATACAAACAAACAGTGGAATATCTATTCAGGATTAGGTAGTGAAGACGCCTTAAACTGGGAATGGATTAATAACGTGCACCCTGCCGATAAGGAAAATATAACTACGGTCTGGTCGGAATCTCTGCAGGCAAAATCCACTTACGAGACCTCCAGCCGCATCAGGCGGCACGACGGAGAATACCGCTGGTTTTTGATAAGAGCAATCCCACAGCTGGATGAGAAGGGGGAAGTTGTCAAATGGCTTGGCACCTGCACAGATATTCATGAACAAAAGGTTCTTGAGCATGAACTTGAAGTATCGAATAAGGAGCTTGAGCAGTTTGCATACGTTGCCTCTCACGACCTTCAGGAACCCTTAAGAATGGTTTCCAGCTTCACAAGCCTTTTGTCTTCCAGATATAAGGACCGCCTGGATGGCGATGCACAGGAATTTATGGACTATATTATTGACGGCGCAAGGAGAATGCGCCAGCTGATCAGCGACCTGCTTACCTTTTCACGTGTAGCTACAAGAGGCGAAGCTTTCATTCTGACTAATATGAACGCCATTGTAGAAGACGCAATACGGAACCTTCAGTATGCAATTGAAGAAAGCGGTGCTTCCATAATATTTAAGGACCTCCCGGAAATCAAGGCAGACCCAATTCAAATGCGGCAGCTTTTTCTTAACCTCATTTCAAACTCCATTAAGTTCAGGGGGAAAGAAAAGCCGGTAATTGATATTACGGTACGCCGCAAAGGCAGCGAATGGGTCTTCTGTGTTAAGGATAACGGGATCGGAATAGAGCCGGAATATTTCGACAAGGTTTTTCTGATTTTTCAGAGACTGCAGCACGACCGCGATAAATATCCCGGCACAGGGATCGGCCTGGCCTTATGCAAAAAAATTGTTGAACGGCATGGGGGCAGGATATGGATTGACCCGGAGCCTGTCCACGGCACTTCAGTCTGCTTTACAATTCCATAGCCCCGCCGGGCTGCGCCCGGGGGCTATCAATCCTCCTGCGGAGGACCGCTGGCCGCGGCATATAGTAGACTTTTTGAGCTACACAAATATAAATATTTTTTACCTGAACATTGCGGCGGTGCGGCAGGCGTCTAATGGATATTTTCCTACGGCGGTTTCGTCGGATAATACTATTCCAGAGTAGCCTTTCTGAAGGGCTTCGTAAATGCAGGTTATTTCTGAACGCGTGGGCTCTGGGTGATGTGCCATGTGCTCCAGTACCTGCCCTGCTAATATTACCGGGCGCGGAATGTCTTTAACAATATTTGAAAAATCAGCCGCAGCCTCTGCCATTTTCCTTAAGCCCAGTTCGGCACCCAGGTCCCCGCGGCACAGCCAGAGTTCATTGCAGTAATCCTTTATCTTTATTGCATCCCGGAGCGCCTCTCCCCTTTCCAGCTTTGCAATAATATATGCGCCTTCACCAATAAGCCCGCGGTAGCGCTTCATTTCTTCGGCATCCCTGAGGTAAGAAACCGCATACCTTACATTTTTATATTTGGATGTATTTTTAATAATCTCTTCATCTTTTTTCTTTAGGCTTTCACTCCTGTAACCTGTAGATGAAAACGTTATCCCTTTTCTTGATGAAACAGGGCCCCCTTTTGTAACGCGCGCTCTTATTAAATGATCGTTTACCGATTCAACAGTCAATACCACTTTTGCATCATTAAGCACAATCTCTTTTCCTGAAGTTTGTGCTGCCTTAAGGAAATCCCCATGGGGAACGGGAAGGACATTACGGGAATCAGTTTTTTCAGAAAGTGTCAGTTCTACGGCTTCACCATCTTTTAATTCATACGGCCTAATTGTTCCTATGCGCCACTTGCTCCCCTGAAGATCGAGCACAACGGGTACATCAAGGTTTTCTTTTGAACAAAACTCTGAAACTCTTTTTAACAACACTTCGGTTTCTTCAATTTCCATATGCGAGGTGTTAAGGCGGAAGGATGTAGCTCCCAGCGAAATCATATTACGCCATGTGTCTTCACTTTGTGAAGCGGGGCCAAGCGTAGCTATTATGTTATACTGCATTGCTGTCCAAAGTTAATTTATAAAAGTGCCCTGAAGGTTTTTACGCCTTCAGGGCCGGTAGTAAGTAAATACCTATAATAATTACTGGTGATTAATGTTTTCGAGGCTTCCGAAAAGATCCTTCTGCGACTTCAGCTTTTCTTCGTTTCCATATACGCAGTAGGTCTTCTTTGCAACCACGTCTGAGACCAGTTTCTTCATTTCACGAATGTCCTGAACCGTTGTGGAAAGAACCTCATCGCGCTCTTTCTGCAGGTCCTCAGGCTTTGTTTTTTCAAGGAAATATTTAACCGCAATACTGCCTCTTTGCGAAGGTGTATAAGGCATATCCATTCTTGCAACTGTGCCTATGATAAAGCGTGTCATTTCCTTTTCGTCGGCCTGAAACTTTTCAAGATATTCCGGAGTTCCCATGTAATTGTCCAAAGTTTCCTTCAGGTTCGGGTCGCGGTATGAAGCCAGGAGAACTCCGCCCTCGGGAGAGAAGTTTGAGTATCCGCCGTAGGCGCCGCCGATAACTCTCAAGCGTTTGTGCAGATAATCTGTTGAAAGTATCTGATCGAGGACCCTCATCTTTCCGCTCCATGAGTAGCCGAGCTGCCTGAAGTCGTAGCCCTGCAGAACGAACTGTACTTTTGAGGGTGAAAGGAATCCCTCGTTCTTCTTATCCATTTTGAAAGACCAGGTTTTGTACTGGCTTTTTCCTTCGGGGAGTTTCTTTGTGAACTCTTCAATTTTGCCTGCAGTTTTTTCGTAGTCTTCCCTGGCACCAGTTACAGTTACAATCATATTGTCTTTTGTAAAAAGGAGCGCCGCCGTTTTAGCCAGATTGTCACTGATCTCTTTGGATCTGGCGTCGAAATTCTTAGCGAGGTCTGAAATGAACCAGTAGTAATCAAAGCCTCCTGTAGCCTCCTTGAATTTTCCGGCATTAGTGAAATATGCCTGCAGGCGCTTAAGCGCAAAGCCCCGTCCGTCTTCTTTCACCTGGGACTCGAGGCGCGACTGGTAGCGGACTATTATATCCTTCAGGCGGTCAAGGTCCTGATAGCGAGTATGGTTTACAATTTCAGAGGCCAGTTCAAAGAGCTTGTCAGTCTTGCTGTTCATGGCTTTAGAGTCCAGTACAAATTTCGGCATCATCTTGTTGTCATCCCTGTCCTCAAGGAAAGTTGAGAGATAGCTTCTGAAGCCGCCGGTATGGATGTTTAGTGCCTGATCCAGATCGCCGTAAGAATAGTTATCGGTGTTCTGGCTTCCAAGGACTTCTGTTAACAATGCCGCATAAGGAACAAGCTCTGTAGGCAGCACGCGGGCGTCAAACAAAAATCTTATGTATTCAACCTGGTTTGAAAACTCCTCGCGGCTTAAGACAGTGACGCCTGCAACTTTCTTTTCCTCCAGCGAATAGAATTCAGCCTTGGGGTTTATGTCCTTTCTTTCAAGCATCGGTATAGTTGCCAGGGCCTCGGGCGTATCCTCTCTTTTCTGGTAAGCAATCAGGTCCTTTGTCTCCTTAACAAGGGCATCTATCTTTTCGGGTGAAAGTGACTTTTTATATTCAGCCAGTTCACCGTTCATCTTTGCAATGTTCTCTTTTTCAAGTCCCGGCTTGGGTTCAAGAGTAAGAAGAAGCGAGTGAGGGTTATCAATTAAATCTTTCTGGATTATGTTTTCAAGATACCTGCTTGTAAGGGCTGTTTTAACCTGAGCCAATGGCTTTTCATATTCCAGTGTTAAGAAGGGGTCGTCGGCAAAGAACCAGCCGGGAAGGGCCTGGAAGCCGTAGGTTAAACCTTTCTGAGCGTCGTCGCCTTCGCGCAGCTGGAATTCAATGCGGTTCAAGGTGCCTTCAACGGCCTTTTTGTCCAGACCTTTTTCAGCTGCTTCCTTCAGAGCCTGCATTACAACCTCACGGAATTTGTCCTTATCAGAAGGGTTGGCATTCTGAACAACAATCTGGAAGACGTTCTGCTGAATGTCGTCGACAGCAGCGTATACATCTTTTCCAATTCCCGCCTTCTGAAGCGCAAGGCGCACAGGAGCAGCTTCCTGGTTTACAAGCACGTCAGTTAAAACGTTCAAAGACATAACAAGCGCCTGGTCGGAATTAAGCCCTGCAACAAAGCTAAGCGAAAGGAAAGTCTGACCTTCCGGCTTGTCGTTTTCACCGATTGAATACCAGGCTGTTTTTTCCTTCATCTTGTCGAAAGGCTTCTGCAGGGGTATCTGCGGGCGTCCGCCTGACTTCTCAAACTTTGTAAGGTATTCCGAATCAATAAGCGCAAGCTCCTTATCCAGGTCGGCATCGCCGTAAAGAACTATGTGGCTGTTGACGGGATGGTAGTAAGTCTTATGGAAATTAAGGAAATCCTCGTAGGTAAGTTTAGGTATTGCCGTGGGGTAACCGCCCGAGGAGAACCTGTAGCCGTTATCGGGAAAAAGGATTTTATTTATCTCATAGTCAAGTTCGCGCTGGGGGCTTGAGTAAGCGCCCTTCATTTCGTTATACACTACGCCTTTATAGACGACAGGGGCATCCTTATTTTCCAGTTCATAATGCCACCCTTCCTGCTTAAGAATTCTGGGATCGTTATAGATGAGGGGGTTAAAAACCGCATCAAGATAGATCCTCATGAGGTTAAAGTAGTCCTTGTCGTTCATGCTGGCAAAAGGATAAAACGTCCTGTCGCTTCCTGTAAAAGCGTTAAGGAATGTTTTAAGTGAGCCTTTGGACAGGACGTCGAAGGGGCTTTTAACGGGATAATTTTTTGATCCGTTAAGGACCGAGTGTTCTATGATGTGCGGCGTTCCGCAATCTGAATTGGGCACGGTCTTAAAGCCCACGCCGAAAGTCTTATTCGGATCGCCTGCTGCAATCTTAAGGAGCCTTGCACCCGATTTAACGTGTTCAAAGTAAAGGCATTCGGCGTTTACTTCCTTTACAAAACGTTTTTCCAGGAGTTTGAAACCGTGATAGGTTTCTCCTTTTTTGAATCCGGCGTAAAGGGCTGAGCTTACTACAGCCATAAACACCAGCAATAGAGGTAATAAGAGCTGTGTTGATTTCATTGAAGTTGACCTCCTTGTATATTTGAAGAATACATAGTTTAGCATTAATGCTAAAAATAAGCTAAAATTCCGACCGCTGCCATAAAAGGCGGAAATAATTCTGCCGCGCCTAAAAAGCAGCGGTTTAGTATACATTTGACGATCCAAAACGGAATTTTCCCCATCTTATGGGGATTTTTTTGTTATTTATATATCTATAATTATGTCAAACTCCCCCTTTGCCTTGATAAACCGCTCCTTTTTCGATAATTTTAATTTTATTTTTTCACAAAATATATACACACAGCTATGAGATACCCTTTTTCTGAAGTTGAAAAGAAATGGCAGTCTTATTGGGAAGAGAATAAGATATATAAAACCAACCTTTCTAAAAAAGAAAGCAAGCTTTATTGCCTCGTAATGTTTATTTACCCTTCGGGTGCAAAACTGCACTGCGGACACTGGTATAACTACGGACCGACGGATTCGTGGGCAAGATACAAAAAACTTAAAGGCTTTAACGTCTTCGAGCCTATAGGCTACGACGCCTTCGGACTACCGGCTGAGAACTACGCCATTAAGACGGGAATTCACCCATACGACAGCACGATGAAAAATATTGAAGACATACGCGTGCAGCTTAAAAATATGGGTAACATGTACGACTGGGATTCGGAACTGATGACCTGCGTACCGGAATACTACAAGTGGAACCAGTGGCTTTTTATACAGCTTTATAAAAAGGGGCTGGCTTACAGGAAAAACGCGCCCGTTAACTGGTGCCCCAGCTGCCAGACCGTGCTTGCAAACGAGCAGGTGCTTTCAGACGGAACCTGCGAACGCTGCGGAACTACAGTCATTCACAAAAACCTTACACAGTGGTTCTTTAAGATCACCGAGTATGCCGAGGAGCTCTTGTCAGGCCTGGAGAAAATAAACTGGCCAGAGAAAACAAAGCTCATGCAGCGCAACTGGATCGGTAAAAGCACGGGTACGGAAGTGAAATTCAGGATTGAAGGCCATGAAGATGAAATTACGGTTTTCACCACACGCCCCGACACGCTTTTCGGCGTAACTTACGTCGTTCTGGCTCCTGAGCAGCCATTGGTGCAGAAACTGACCAGGCCTGAATATAAGGAACAGGTTGCTGCTTACCTTGACTCTGTTAAGTCGCTTTCTGAGATCGACAGGACTTCAACCACAAAAGAAAAAACAGGCGTCCCCACTGGCTCATACGCAATTAACCCTGTAAACGGTGAGAAGATACCGATCTGGGTGGCAGATTACGTACTTGCTACCTACGGAACGGGATGCGTTATGGCAGTTCCGGGCCACGATGAGCGCGATTTTGAATTTGCACATAAGTATAGCCTCCCCATCCGCAAGGTTGTGCTTCAGCCGGGCACAGGTGAGGCTGATCCCTTAAATGAAGCCTATACCGAAGTGGGACAGCTCATTAACTCAGGCGCTTTTTCAGGCACGCCTTCAGACAAGGCAATTGAGGGCATAACGGACTTCCTCGAAAAAGAAGGCAACGGAAAAAGAAAAACCAACTACAGGTTAAGAGACTGGTTAATCTCGCGCCAGAGGTACTGGGGAACACCAATACCCGTAATACACTGCGAGAAGTGCGGCGAGGTTTTAGTTGAAGAAAAAGACCTTCCGGTTGAACTTCCATATAACGTGGAATTCTCAACCTCAGGAAAGTCGCCCCTTACAACAAACAAGGAATTCATGAACGTCACCTGCCCCAAATGCGGGGGCCAGGCACAGAGGGATCCCGACACAATGGATACATTTGTCGATTCAAGCTGGTATTATTTCAGATACCTCGATCCTCACGAAAAAGGAAATATGTTCAATAAGAAGCTTGCAGACGACTGGACACCGGTGGACATGTACGTGGGCGGAGCCGAGCACGCAACGATGCACCTTTTGTACGCAAGATTCATACACAAGTTCTTAAGGGACCTTGGAATGGCGCACAGCGACGAGCCATTTTCAAACCTTATTCATCAGGGCACCATTACAAACCAGGGCGCCAAGATGTCCAAGTCCAAAGGCAACGTCGTTAACCCCGATGTATTTATAAGCAAGTATGGAAGCGACGTCTTCCGTCTTTACCTGATGTTCATGGGCCCATACGAGGCAGGCGGCGACTGGAGCGATTCGGGTATCGTTGGAGTGGACAGGTTTGTTCAGAGGTCCTACGACATTTTCCAGAAGTTTGAAAACGTCGTAATAAACAGCCCCGCTCCCGACAAGTTCAGCGTTCAGACGCTTTCGGAAGAGGAAAAGAGCGTTTACAGAAAGATCAATCAGACCATAGTTAAATACGACGAAGAGATTAATAATTTCCGTTTCAATACTGCCGTTGCGGCATTGATGGAACTTGTAAACGAGCTTGCGAAAAACCTGGAGAAGTGCAGGCCCAATCTTCAGAGCTATGTGCTTGAGCGCTTTGCATGCCTCATTGCTCCTGTTGCGCCTCACATGGGGGAAGAGTGCTGGGAGATGATCGGCAAAAAAGGCTCCATCTTCGAGCAGGCCAACTGGTACTCGCCCGATCCAGACGCACTTACTGTAGACAGGGTAACCGTTGCAGTACAGGTAAACGGAAAGCTGAGGGCAACGCTTGAAGTCCCTGCTGAAAACGACCAGGCGTCGGTTAAGGCTCTAGTATTCTCGGCCGACGGGGTTAAAAAGCACATAGACGGAAAGACCATAGTTAAAGAAATCTACGTGAAGAATAAAATTTATAATATTGTAGTAAAATAACAGAAGGCAAATATGTTAGACCTTAAATTCATACGGGAGAACCCCGATCTTGTAAAGAAAGGAATTGAGAATAAAAATGAAACCGCGCGGGTAGATGAGCTTCTGGCTCTTGACACGCAGAGGCGTGAGCTCGTGCTGAATGCCGATGAGCTGAAGGCTAAGCGCAACCAGGCCTCAAGCCAGATCCCGCAGATGAAAAAAGCCGGGCAGGATACCTCTTCCGTCCTGGCAGAAATGAAAAGAGTTTCAGATGAGATCACTTCTCTTGACGACCAGCTGCGTCAGGTTGAAAAAGACTTAAACGACATACTGATGTATATACCGAATATGCCGAATGCATCAGTGCCGGTGGGAAAATCCGCCGCCGATAACGTAGAGGTAAGGCGCTGGCTTCCGGAAGGGTTCTCATTTGAGACTGAAGAAAAAGTAATGGATCACATTGAGCTCGGCAAAAAGCTTAAGATCCTGGACTTTGAGCGCGGAGCCAAGATTACGGGCTCGGGCTTCCCTGTCTATATGGGCAAGGGTGCAACACTTGAACGCGCACTTATAAACTTCATGCTCGACAAGCACATTCACGAGCACGGATATAAGGAAGTCTTCCCCCCGTTCCTCGTAAACGAGGACTCGATGAAGGGTACAGGGCAGCTTCCTAAAATGGAAGAGGACATGTATTCAATAGATAAAGACGGCCTTTACCCGATTCCAACGGCCGAAGTGCCTGTTACAAACCTCTTAAGGGGTGAGATCATTGAAGAAAAAGAGCTCCCGATTAAATACTGCGCTTACTCGGCCTGTTTCAGGCGTGAGGCCGGTTCATACGGAAAGGAATCGAAGGGTTTCTTAAGGGTTCACCAGTTCAACAAGGTTGAAATGGTTAAATTCACCAGGCCTGAGAACTCCTACGATGAGCTTGAAAAGCTGGTGCGTGATGCCGAAGATATTCTGCAGGCGCTTAAGATCCCATACAGAATACTCATGCTCTGCACGGGGGATTTGAGCTTCTCGGCTGCAAAGTGCTACGACATCGAGACATGGTCGCCGGCTGAAAAAAGATGGCTTGAGGCTTCTTCATGCAGCAACTTCGAGAACTTCCAGGCAAGGCGTGCCAACATACGCTTCCGCAACGAGGAGACCAAAAAGCCGGAATTTGTGCATACGCTTAACGGTTCGGGCCTTGCAACAAGCCGCCTGATGGTTTCTCTGCTTGAGAACTACCAGACTCCCGAAGGCAAGATAATAGTTCCGAAGGTTCTGCATAAATACACGGGTTTTGAAGTTATAGACTAAACCTGCGTTTTTAATACAAAAATCCCGCTTTCCCATCGGCCGGAATGTCGGGATTTTTTGTTTTTAAAGGGTTTCAAAACAAAGGACTTTCCTTTTTAAGCATGAAATCTTAAATTAAAAAATTCGCTGAATATTAAATTAGTACAAATTTTAAGCAACTTTTACCGTACTTTAGTAGTTTAGTATCTTAACAAGCAGTTATAAGCAGAGTTTATGAAAAGTCTTTTAGCGTTAAAAAAATATTTTATAAGATATAAAGTTAAACTCCTTCTGGGAGTTTTATTTATTTTACTTTCGAATCTGGGTACAGTGTACGTCCCTTTGTTCTTAAAGGACAGCATTAACGCCCTGCAGAAAAGTGTGGAGTATTCTGTGCTGGTCCGTTACGGGCTGCTTATTATAGCTACATCTTTCTTAAGCGGCGTATTCAGATTTCTGATCAGGGAAACCATTATTGTGGTCTCTCGCGAAATTGAGTACGACCTGAGGCAGGACTTCTGGAGCCACATACAGAGGCTTTCGCTCAGATACTTCCAGAATAACTCCACGGGCAACATAATGGCTCATGCCACAAACGACCTTAACGCGGTAAGAACATTTGTGGGTCCTGCGGTTATGTATTCCATAGACACGCTTGTGCGCCTTATAATGGTTATCGTTATAATGGTATCCTTGAGCACCACGCTTACAATTTATTCGCTTCTGCCGCTTCCGGTACTTTCATACCTCGTCTATAAGCTGGGGAAGAAAATACACATTAAGTATACCTACATACAGGAGAAGTTCTCGGAACTTACAACCAAGGCGCAGGAAAGCTTCTCAGGCATACGCGTAATAAAGTCGTATGTAAGGGAAGATAACGAGATACAGGAGTACGAGGCTCTGAGCCACGACTATCTTGAAAAAAATATGGATATGGTTAAAATCGAGTCCATGTTCCAGCCCGCGCTGTATCTTGTAACAGGGATTTCAATAATTCTTGTAATCTGGCTTGGCGGCATACAGGTAATAAACGGCACGATGAACCTGGGCGAGATCTCGGCCTTTGTTATTTATCTTGGGCTTTTAATTTGGCCTATGATTGCAATTGGCTGGGTGGTAAACCTGATCCAGCAGGCTTCAGCCAGCATGAAGCGCCTTAACAAAATGCTTGCTGAAAAGTATGAAATTGAGGATAGCGAAACTACGGACTATTCCGTTGAGAATATTAAAGGTACGGTTGAATTTAAGAATGTGAGCTTCCGTTACGCACCTGAGCTGCCGTATGTATTTAAGGATATCAGCCTGAAAATACCTGCCGGAATGACTGCCGCAATAATAGGACAGACCGGAGCCGGGAAAACCACGCTCGTCGACCTGATACCGAGGCTTTACGACGTAACCGATGGCGAGGTTTTAATTGACGGGCACAATATTAAGAAAATCCCTCTTAAGTCTTTAAGAAAAAATATCGGGCTTGTTCCGCAGGAAACTTTCCTTTTCTCCGACACGCTGGCTAACAACATTGCATACGGCCTAAAGGAAACAGACATGAAAGTGGTTACCTCCTCGGCGGAAATTGCACAGCTTACAAAGGACATTGATGCTTTCCCCCACGGATACGAAACCATGCTGGGAGAACGCGGCATTACTCTCTCGGGCGGGCAGAAGCAGAGGACTTGCCTTGCAAGGGCGCTTGCAATTGACCCTGCAATTCTGATACTTGACGACTCCTTCTCGGCCGTGGATACAAGGACCGAGGAAGGAATACTTAAGAACCTGAGGAATTTTATGAAGGAAAGGACAAGCATAATCATCAGCCACAGAATTTCAACGGTTAAGGATGCCGACATTATATTTGTCCTAAGCGAGGGCAGGATTGCCGAACAGGGCACGCACGAGGATCTGGTGCGCAAACAGGGGATTTATGCAGGACTGCACTTTAAGCAGCTGCTTGAAAAAGAACTGGAAGAATTGAGCTAAAAGGGTAACTATTCCCTTCCCGGCTTCTATTTCATAATAAAGAATTTAGAAAGGTTTATGGCACAGGATTATAAAGCAGATGATGAAGTCTTAGGCAAGGCGTATGATTCAAAGCTGATGAAACGCCTCTTGGGCTACGTAAAGCCGTATAAAAAATATATGGCCTTCGCCATTATATTAAACATTATTGTTGCGGCTTTCGGACCCTTAAGAGCCGTGCTTACAAAAGTAGCAATTGACGATAATATAAAAAACAAGGATTACCACGGCCTCATGCTCGTAACGATGGCTATGATAGGGACACTCCTGTTCCAGGCCGTTATGCAGTACTTTCTTACCTACTATACGCAGTACAT
Organism: Ignavibacteria bacterium; assembly: GCA_025612375.1. Lineage (NCBI taxonomy): Bacteria > Pseudomonadati > Ignavibacteriota > Ignavibacteria > Ignavibacteria bacterium. Next base: position 11,352 of record JAAXKN010000017.1, on the reverse strand, counting down.
GGGGCAGAAAATAATTTACGACCTGAGGGTAAAGCTCTTTGCGCACGTGGAAAGGCTTGCCCTGAAGTATTTCGACAAGACCCCGATCGGAAGAATTGTTACCCGTGTGACAAACGACATTGAATCCTTAAACGAAATGTTCTCCTCGGGAATTGTTAACGTCTTCAGCGACGTTTTTATTGTGCTCTGGATACTTGGGTTTATGTTCTTAATGGACTGGAAGCTTTCATTTGTAACGCTCTCTGTTTTTCCGTTTTTAATTTACGGCACATTCCTCTTCCGCAGGAAGGTCAGGGATTCATACAGGGACGTGCGCTTCCACCTGGCGCGCTTAAATTCCTACATGCAGGAGCACGTAACGGGCATGAACGTGGTGCAGATATTCAACAAGGAAAAAGAAGAGCTTAACAGGTTTTCTTCAATTAACGCCGACTACAGAAAAGTCAACGTCGATTCAATTTTCTATTATGCAGTCTTCTATCCTGCGGTTGAATTTTTAAGCTCAATTGCGCTTGCCCTTATCATCTGGTACGGCGGAGGCGAAATTATACATAACGCCATGACTATAGGCGTTCTCTTTGCATTCATTCAGCTTATAGACCAGTTCTTCCGCCCGATAAGGGACCTGTCGGATAAGTATAACATCATGCAGACGGCAATGGCGTCAAGTGAAAGGGTCTTTAAGCTCCTGGATAACGATACATTTGTTAAGAATCCGGAAAACCCCGTTGACCTTAAGAAAGTGGAGGGGAAAATCGAGTTCAGGAACGTGTGGTTTGCTTACAACGGGGATGATTACGTATTAAAGGACGTCTCCTTCAGCATCAGCCCGGGGCAGACCGTGGCAATCGTTGGTGCTACGGGTGCCGGGAAAACAAGCCTCATAAGCATACTTACGCGTTTCTACGACATTAATAAGGGAAAGATCTGCTTAGACGGCATTGATATTAAGGATATTGACAAGCGCGAACTGAGGAAGTTTATTTCCATCGTGCTGCAGGACGTTTTTCTCTTCTCGGGCACAATTAAGTCAAATATCAGCCTTAACAACCCCGGGATTTCGGATGAGAAAATTATTGAAGCCGCCCAAAGCGTAGGAGCCCACAAGTTCATATCTCTTCTTCCGCATGAATACGACGAGGAGGTAAAGGAGAAGGGTGCAACCTTAAGCGTGGGGCAGAAGCAGCTTTTGTCCTTTGCAAGGGCTCTTGCTTATAACCCGCAAATCCTTATCTTAGATGAAGCGACATCCAGTGTGGACACGGAAACCGAAATCCTTATACAGAGGGCTATTGAAAAGCTGCTGGTTGACAGGACTGCCATTGTAATTGCGCACAGGCTTTCAACAATTCAGAATGCCGATCAGATAATTGTTATGCATAAGGGTGAGGTCAGGGAGATAGGTACGCACCAGGAACTGCTCGCAAAACGCGGTATCTACTACAAGCTTTATCAGCTGCAATACAAAGATCAGGAGATTACAAAAACCGCGTAATAAAACCTTCATTAAATCATCCACAGGAGGAAATTATGGCGGCACAGAGTCTGATGACCATACAAAGACACATTCTGGAAGAGGAAAGAAAGCACCCCGAGGCCACGGGTGAGCTTTCGGCCCTCCTTTCGGATCTGGTACTGGCGGCAAAAATCATCTCTCTCGAGGTCAATAAGGCAGGACTTGTTGACATCATCGGCTACACAGGAACAACAAATGTTCAGGGAGAAAAGGTAAAAAAGCTCGACGTTTTTTCGCACGAAGTGCTCTTTAAGGCAATGGAGCACGGGGGGCACCTCTGCGTTATGGCTTCAGAGGAAGAGGAAAACGCCATCCCTATACCAAAAGATTTCGTAAAGGGGAAATATGTCCTTCTTTTTGACCCCCTGGACGGATCGTCAAATATCGACGCAAATGTAAGCGTGGGGACAATTTTTTCTATTCTTAAAAGGGTTACACCGGACGGCGGAAGCGACGGAACACTTCAGGACTGCCTGCAGCCCGGCATTAAGCAGGTGGCTTCAGGATACGTCCTTTACGGCTCCAGCACAATTCTGGTTTACACTACAGGGCACGGGGTTTACGGCTTTACGCTTGACCCCGCACTGGGAGAGTTCCTGCTGTCGCATAACAACATCAGGATCCCCGGGAAATCCAAAATCTACAGCATTAACGAGGGGAACTACAAGTACTGGCACCCCGGGCTTAAGAAGTACATTAAGTACCTGCAGGAAGAAGATGAAAAGACAAGAAGGCCGTATTCCACGCGCTACATCGGCTCCATGGTTGCCGACATTCACCGCAACCTGCTCTACGGCGGCATTTTCATGTATCCTGCCGACAGCCGCAACCCAAATGGAAAACTGAGGCTTCTTTACGAGTGCAACCCGATGGCTTTTATTGTTGAGTCAGCCGGGGGCATGGCTTCAAACGGAAAGAAGAGGATACTTGATATAGTGCCAGACAGTCTGCACCAGCGCACACCTGTTTTTATTGGCAATAAGGAAGACGTTCTGATGGTGGAAAAATTTATTACTGAGGAGGAAATCAGCATTCCCGAGGTATCCAAATAAATATCCCTTACCCCCCTCTCTTTTACCGGGGAGGGGGAATAAAAAGGAGCAGTGCTAAATCTTATTTTTTAACGGTCTTTAAGTCCGCGGTAAGTTTGGCTGCCAGTTCTTCTTTAGTCATACCCACGATCTTGATTTTTGTGGATTTAACCAGAATTTCAGGGCTGTCCCCTTCTCCGCTCATATATTTGAACAGGTTATAGCCCAGGCGGTTCCTGTCGTTCATAATAGGAATGTTTTCCTTGTACTTTTCCACTATATTATAAACCTGCTTTTCCAGTGAATCTTCCGGGAAAGGCTTTACTGAAGGCGGCGGTAAAGTAGTCATCTTAATCGGTCCTTATCTTTTTTATTATTTTCTCAAAAATAAACAAGTCTGAGGAAAACTACAATAAACTTTAATTGGAAGAATAGCTGTTATTTGAGTAAATTTGAGGTCTCAAATTTGATTAGTTTAGGACGTTTTTTGTGAATATAGGCGACGCTGAAAATATTTTAATTATTAGACTTAGCTCACTGGGAGACATTCTTCTTACTACACCTCTTCTGCGCAGCCTTAAGAGACTCTATCCTGAAAAAAAGATAGACTTTCTCATAAGGAATGAGTACGCCGATATATTGAAGTTTAACCCTTATGTAAATGACGTCCTCCTCTATAAAAGAGACGATAATAAGGCGCTTTTTAAGCTTCTTAAAGAAAAAAAGTACGACGCCGTAATTGACCTTCAGAATAACCTGAGAAGCCGGAAGGTTGTAAAAGCCCTTCAGGCCCCGGCATTCAGGTTTGAAAAAAGGTCTTTTGATAAGTTCCTCCTGGTAAAATTTAAGATTAACAGGCTTAAAAACCTGCCTCAGATCCCGGTTCGCTACGCATTTTCCATTCCGGGCTTTGAGCTGGATGATAAGGGGCTGGACCTTTTTCTGCCTGAAAATGTATCTTTAGATCTTAAAGCTCAGGATAATTACGTCGCCTTATGCCCGGGCTCCAGGCATTTTACAAAAATGTGGCCCCCGGAATATTTTACCGCCTTGGGGAAACTGCTGAAAAATGAGGGTTTTAACGTTGTTCTCCTCGGGGGAAGGTCCGACCGCGAAATTTGCCGCAGGCTCTCGGAAACCATACCCGGATCTTTAGACATGAGTAACGACGACGACCTGTTCCAGACCGCGGCCCTTATGAAGCAGTGCCGCATGGTTGTTTGCAACGATTCGGGCCTTATGCATATAGCCTGCGCTGCCGGAGCGCCGGTTCTGGCTATTTTCGGCTCCACAGTAAAAGAATTCGGCTTTACGCCATATAAGAATAAGAATTTAATTTTAGAAAACAATTCGTTATCTTGCAGACCGTGTTCTCACATTGGACGGGAAAAATGCCCTTTAGGACACTTTAAGTGTATGCTTGAGATTACTCCCGAAGCAGTACTCGATAACGTAAAAAGAATTTTAGATTTGTCATGATGAAATTTTGGTATCTCATTTATAATGTTATTATACTCCCCTTTTTGTATCTGGTTTTTCAGCTGGCAGGACTTTTTAACGCCAAGATAAAAAAGGGAATAAAAGACAGGCAGAGGCTTTTTGAAAACCTCATACTTGCATTCGTGCAGCTGGATAAGAAAAAACAGATGGTCTGGTTCCACTCCTCTTCCATGGGAGAGTTTGAGCAGGCAAAGCCCGTAATACAGAAGCTAAAGGCTGAAAAGGACGTGAACATTATTGCCACTTTCTTTTCTCCTTCTGGCTACGAGAATTCAAAGAATTACCCTTATGCCGACGTTGTTTCCTACATGCCTTTTGACACCCCGGCACTGGCAAAGAGGTTTCTTGACATAGTAAATCCGGATCTTGCAATTATGATGCGCTATGACATATGGCCTAACTTCATCTGGCAGCTTAAGGCACGCAGCATCCCCTGTTTTATTATCGATGCCACAATGAGAGATAATTCCAACCGAAAGCTTCCCGTATCAATCAGTTTCCATAAGTCACTCTACAAAAACATTTCAAAAATATTCACCGTTTCAAAAGGCGACATGGAAAGCTTCCGCGCCTTTGACATAAAAAACGGACAGCTTGAAACCGCCGGCGACACAAGGTACGACCGTGTTTACCAGAAGAGCCTTGCGGCAAAGGAAAAGAAGCTCTTTAAGGACGGATTTTTTGAGGGAAAGAAAGTTTTTGTTGCCGGAAGCTCCTGGGAAGCTGACGAGGAAGTCCTTCTGCCTGCATTCCTTAAGATTGCAAAGTACGACCCGAATGTTGTAATGATACTTGTGCCGCACGAGCCCACGGTACAGCACCTGGAGAAGCTGGAAGACCAGCTTAGAAATAAGTGCACTTCAATCAGGTTCTCTTACTTAAATGAGTATAAGGGTGAAAGAATAATAATTGTCGATTCCATAGGAATACTTCTTACGCTTTACTACTATGCAGATCTTGCATACGTGGGAGGAAGCTTTAAGCAGGGGATCCATAACGTGCTTGAACCGGCCGTATACGGCATACCTGTTCTTTTCGGCCCAAGGATTGAAAACTCCCAGGAGGCACAGAAGCTCGTTAAGATCGGAGCCTCAAAAGTCCTGAGAAATAAAAAAGAAGCCTACCGCTGGCTGAGGACGCTCCTGCAGGATGACGATTTAAGAAAGAAGATGGGGAAAATTTCATCCATGTTCGTAAATGAGAACCTGGGTGCCACGGACAGGATATTAGAGGAAATTCATAAAATAGTTTAATTTTTTGTTGCTCTTTACCGGGGCAATTGTGATATTTCAGGTAAATTACTTTTATGAGGTAGAGCTTGATCGGTAATATCAGCCATTCTTTTTCCGCTTCTGCATCGTATGCAGGCGGGAAAGTTGTGGACAGGCTTTACCCCGGCAGCCCTTCTCAGGTAAATTACAAGAGCCGTTTCCAATCCTTCAGGGAAGTTTTTCACGACGCAATAAGCACGCAGTTTCCGGAGATGTTAAGCAAGGCAGGGTTTCAGGAAAATGAGTCCCTGGAAGATAAGATTAACCTTTCTGCAACCGGATACATAATTACGGTTCCGCAGGAGCACCTGAGGAAGCTTCAGCCAGCGCAGGCTGAAACAAGGCAGGAAAAGCTTTTCAGTTCGTTTAATCCTTCGGCAAAGGACCTTACAGGCTCGCTAGTCAATATGTCCGTTTAAGGCCGTCCAATAGCAAATATCTTAATCAGAATAAAGCCCGCAATAAATCCGCCCACGTGCGCCGCATAAGCAACTCCTCCGCCCTGAGAGCCCAGGCCGCCCAGACCCGCAATAACCTGGAATGCGAACCACATGCCTATAGCCACGATGGCAGGGACCACGGTAAGTATATAGAAAAGGACCACTCTTACGCGTCTTCTGGGGTAAAGGAGCATATAGCCCCCGAGCACGCCTGAAATTGCGCCGGAGGCCCCTAGTGTAGGAACGTAAGGATTGCCGTTGAACATAATAGTAGCAGTGACCTGTGAAAGTGACGACAGAGCGCCGCAGACGAGATAGAATATGAGATAGCGCATGTGTCCGAGCTTATTTTCTATATTATCGCCAAATACCCAAAGAAAAATCATGTTGCCGAAAATGTGCGCAATGCCCCCGTGCATGAACATTGAAGTAAAAATTGTAAGATATACGTTTATAGGTGTCTTCTGCAGCCCCGGCACCTCCACCCTCTCATCAGTTTCAGGATCCACCATCACCCTGTCCTCTGTAATAATATCCTTACCCGTAACGATCTCGGCAGGCACGGTTGAATAGGCATAAGTAAACTTTATATTTGAGCCCAGGCCCTGCAGAAATACAAACACAAATACATTAAGCAGAATGATCAGGTAATTCGTCAAGGGAAACATGGTACGGTCGGTATTGTCGTCACCAATCGGGAAAATCATAATTCATCCTGTTAGTTTTATGGACAGATAAAGATATGGATAAAGGGATTATTTTAAATTTGAATTTTTTTAACTAAATCGCAAGTGCTTTGCGCCTGGTTAAAATTCTTTTCCAGTTATACAAAAAATAAGACATCCTGACTTCTATTCTTGAATTTTCGCCCGATTTAGCATATCATAGAAAACAGGCACCTTCCGGGATAATTTTTTTCTTCGGTTCTCCTGTAAAGAATTGGCCCGGAAAAGATTTTTGTGCAAAAAAAACGGGACTGCTAAATTTGAATTAAATTTCAAGAGAAATTTTTTAAAAGATAAAACAGTCCAATTTCTGGAAATTTTCAAAATCTATCGTTATTTTTTCATTGGCTTTTGAGGCTCTGGATTTCGGGGGAATGAATGAGTTATCTTGAACTTACCGCGGCAGGCCCCCTATAGAGCATTAGTTGTATACTTCTCAAAAGATTACCGCTGAAAATGAAGTTATGAATTGCTATTGAAGCTATCAATGATTTGCTTTAGTTTGTTTAGATTAACTGGAGTGCAGCGGTTCTAATTACAGTAAAATACATTAAATACATGGACTCTCCGCGGAGAGTTACATATTCAGGATTAATTTATAACATGATACCAAAAGATAAGATTCTCAGTCAGTTGGATAAACTTGGGATCAGGAACATTAATGATGTTTTCTATAACCTCAGTACAGCCCAGCTTGTTGAACGCGCTCTTTACAGACGCGAAGGTACACTTTCACACTATGGTCCCCTGGTCGTAAGAACAGGCCAGCACACGGGCCGCAGCCCTAACGATAAGTTCATCGTTAAAGAGCCTACAAACCAGGATAAAATCTGGTGGGGAAAAGTTAACTCGGCTCTTGACGAGGAAAAATTCACACACCTTTACCACAAAATGCAGGCATACATTCAGAACAAGGACATTTATGTTCAGGACTGTTATGCAGGTGCCGATCCGGAATACAAGATGCATTTAAGGGTAATTACAGAAACAGCATGGCACAACCTTTTTGCCCATAACCTTTTTATTAGAGCAAAAAGCGCGGCAGAGCTCGAAGAGCACAATCCGGAATTTACCGTTATTGACATGCCTAACTTCCATGCTAATCCTAAGATTGACGGAACAAATTCAGAAGTATTTGTTACCATTAACTTCAAGGAAAAGCTGGTACTTATCGGCGGAACAAGCTACGCCGGTGAAATTAAAAAATCGATCTTCACTGTGCTCAACTACATGCTTCCTCAGAAGGGTGTAATGTCTATGCACTGCTCGGCCAATATCGGCAAGGACGGCGACGTTGCAGTTCTTTTCGGATTGTCAGGAACAGGCAAGACCACTCTTTCAGCAGATGCAAACAGAAGGCTCATCGGCGACGACGAGCATGGCTGGAGCGAAAACGGCATATTTAACTTTGAAGGCGGCTGCTATGCCAAGATGATCCGTCTTTCAGAAGAAGCTGAACCAGAAATCTACGGTGTTACAAAGAAATTCGGAACAGTGCTTGAAAACGTGTCAATGGATGCCAATTCACGCCTTCTTGATCTGGATGACGACACACTGACCGAAAATACAAGAGCTGCATATCCGCTTACATTCATCGACAACATAAAGCCTGACGGAATGGGCGGCCACCCGAAGAATATCATCATGCTTACAGCAGATGCTTTCGGTGTGCTTCCTCCGGTCTCAAAGCTGAACTATAATCAGGCAATGTACCACTTCCTTTCGGGCTACACTGCAAAGGTTGCCGGAACTGAAAAGGGTGTAACCGAACCAAAGGCTACTTTCAGCACATGCTTCGGAGCTCCTTTTATGGTACTCCACCCTTCAGTTTACGCAAAGCTTTTGGGAGAGAAGATAATAAAGCACGATGTTAAGTGCTGGCTCCTTAACACAGGCTGGAGCGGCGGCCCGTACGGAGAAGGACAGAGAATGAAGATCCGTTACACACGCGCAATGCTTAATGCAATTTTAAGCGGAGCCCTTGATAACGTTGAGACCTGCACTGATCCTGTCTTCGGCGTTGAAGTCCCTGTTTCATGCCCGGAAGTTCCTTCGGAAGTATTAAATCCGAAGAACACATGGAAAGACAAGGATAGATACGATGTTATGGCTCAGAAGCTCGCAAAGATGTTCCAGGACAATTTCAAGCAGTTTGCAGAAGACGTTACAGAAGACGTCCGCACGGCTGGTCCCAGAACAAACGGTTAATTAAATAATTGCTGTAGGGGCGGCCGGCGGCCGCCTTTCTACGGCATTGATTGTTCCCGTAACTATTTTGAAAGCACACTATGTCCGCATATGTTTTTATAGCACAGAGCCTCGACGGATTTATTGCAAAAAAGGACGGGGATATAGACTGGCTGATTGAAATTCCCAACCCGGAAGGAAGCGACTGGGGCTTTGGGGAGTTCATGAATATGATTGACGCAGTGATAATGGGAAGGAACACTTTTGAAAAAGTCCTTTCTTTCGACGAGTGGATGTACACTAAACCCCTCTTTGTTCTCTCCGGCAGCCTTAAAGAAATCCCAAAGAAACTTTCCGGTAAAGCTGAAATCATAAATGGAAGTCCCGAAGAAGTTATACGTAAGCTTAACTCTATGGGCTACAGGAATTTTTATGTCGACGGCGGCATGACAATTCAGAACTTCCTGAAGGAAGACCTTATAGATGAGCTTATCATATCAACAATCCCGATTATTCTTGGAAGCGGCATTCCATTATTCGGCACTATAGAACGCGAGCTGAAATTTGAGTACGTAAAGACAGAAGTCTTTGATAAAAGATTTACAAAGAGCTTTTACAAGAGAATCAGGGCTAGTCAGTAGTTATTCGGGTGTTTTCTCCCTCCGTATGGACAAGGAATATAAAATAAACAGGGAGATAATCCAGAGAAGAACTAAGGCCGGGATTACTTCCAAAGACGTGCGCTGAGCCAGGACTCCCGTTAATCCCGGAATTGCTGCAACCCCGAGGCCCGCGGCGCTGATCTGCATTCCTATCGTATTTGCCGCAAAACGCGCACCTACGCGCCTTGTTGTAAGAGACACCATGCCGGGAAATATCGGGGCAATTGCAAAACCAATTATTACTACTCCTATTAGGCTCATTGCCTTAAACGGGCTCCATATTAAGAGCAAAGCCCCCGCGAAGGCTCCTGCAAGGCTTCCTCTAATCAGTGAATGCATCCTGAAGCGCCTTGTGAAAATTCCCGCAAGTATCCGCCCAACGGTAAATGTAGCCCAGTAGCTACCGACAAAAAATCCCGCAATTTCTGAAGAAATGCCGCGCGACTCAGTAAGCAGTGTATATGCCCAGCTTCCTATTGTAGCTTCAATTCCGGCATAAATAAAAAAGAGGAGTATGCTTATCCATACGTCAGGCTGCCTGAGTGTTTCCATCATGGGCGTTTTATAATCGGATAATACCTGTTTTTTCTCCTCGCCGCTTTTCCCTGTCTGCCACATTGAAACGGTCAGCGCAAATGAGGCTGCAAGGGCAATCTGCAGGCCTCCCACCACAATGTAGCCCGGGCGCCACGAGGAAAAATAGCTCAGTCCCGTGGTCATAATTACCGGTCCCATGGTTATGCCTATACCGTAGCTTGCGTGTACCCACTGCATCAGGTGTTCGCCGAAATTGCTTGCGACATAGGTATTGATCCCGCCATCAATTGCCCCGGCCCCCAAGCCCGCCACAACTGCAAGAGGAATCATCATCCACCAGTGCGGCGCAAGCGTGTAGCCCAGAAGAGAGGCACCCGTTGCAAGGCAGCTTAATGACAGGAGCCACCCGACACCCAGGCGTGAGGTCACCAGCCCGCTGTAGAAACTTGAAAGGAGATATCCCGCCATGGAAGCTACAAGCAGCATTCCAAGTGAATCCAGTGACCTGGAGAAGCTTTCCCTCATCGAGGGCCAGGCAACGCCCAAAAGGCCATCGGGAAGTCCCAAGGATATGAAAGCAATAAAGGCAAGGATTACAACGCCCTTGCCGGAACGGGATTTTTCAGGTGACGGCTCTTTCATTTGAGGTCCATTTTTGGGTTCTGTAAAAAGTCCGGGAGTAAAAATAGTTAATTTTCCGCTCAATAAGAAAAGATATGTCCCGAAGTCAAAGGATTTCTTACTGCCTTAAAATTTTCTTTCTTCTTTTTTATTCTTTAATATACAATTGAACTCAGCGAAATAAATTTCCGGAGAAAACTCATATGGAAAAGAAATATATTTCAAATGAAGATAAAACAGCAAGAATGTTTGAAAGCAATTTTATGGAAGCCTTGAGCAGAGTCCATCCCTCTGTTCCCGTTATAATGTATCTGCCCTTAGTTCTATACCTGCTCTATTATTCTTATATAAATCCGGACATAAAATATGAAAGCATAATACTGCTCTTTGTACTTGGGACCTTCATCTGGACGTTTACAGAATACACACTTCACAGGTTCATCTTCCACTATGTCCCGAACAACTCAATCGGGCAGAGGATGCATTTTATTTTTCACGGTGTGCATCATGCTTACCCGAAGGACTCGAGAAGGCTTGTTATGCCGCCGTCTGTGAGCGTTCCTCTTGCATTTACTTTCTACGCATTATTCTATTACATTCTGGGAGCAAAGTTTGTGTATCCCTTCTTCTCTGGGTTCCTTACGGGATACCTTTTTTATGATATGACGCACTACGCCATTCATCACTTTAACATAAAAAGCGGATTATTCCTCTTTATAAAAAAGCACCACATGAGGCATCATTATAAGGATGCGACAAGAGGCTTCGGTGTAAGCCAGCCTTTGTGGGATATTGTCTACAGAACCAATTTTGAGGCAGAGAAGAAGGCTCATAAGCTCAGATATTAAGCCCCGGAGGGGCG
>JAAXKN010000016.1 GCA_025612375.1 Ignavibacteria bacterium | reverse complement strand
TTGTGTAATTATAAGGACTCCATCCCGGGTATTTACTGGCCAAAGGATCCACGCTATGCCATCTTCCCAGTTCACTGTCATAATACCTGGCTCCAAAATAATCATAATTTGTGCCTAAGTCACGCTCTTTCTCAGTAAACTTGTACCTGGAGTCTGTCTGGTTGGTATAGCCCATCGTTTGTAAATTTGGCTGACTAGCCCGTACCTTTAGGTACGGGGCCCCGGGAAATCGCCTCTCCCTGTATGTGGAATGTGAGCATTTAGAATTACGCAATCACTAAGCACCGGAGGTGCGCTTTGTTTGTAGCCCGGGGTAACCAAATTCACCGAAGGTGAATGCGGGAACCCCGGGTTAAAGATCCCCCACACACCACACGGAGCTCCGGTCAGGAGCGACACATAAGAATGTTCCAGGTTAAATAATTAAATTCATAACCGGATTAAATTCATGCACATTCACCCAATTAATTGATTAACATTCACCCGGTTAAATGGTTCATATTCACCCGATTAAATGGTTCATATTCACCGAAGAAATTGATTCACATCTAAAATCAATAAATTGTGTGGATTTTATGTGCCGCTCCTGACCGGAGCTGGGATGGGGGTGGGGGATACCTGTACCCAGGGGTCGGTCGTTCGCCCGAGGCGAACTCCCTTACCCCGGGGCTACTAAGGTTACGCCCGACCGAGTCGGGCTTATTGAATGCGTAATTCCATAGGCTCACATTTCATTTTCATTCCCTAAATGTTTATACTCCTTAGATCTAAAGCAAAATAATATTCATTGGATTATTTAATTATTACCATCTTTTTTATCTGCCTGAAACTTTTTGTCCCGTCAATTGCCCTGGCTTCCAGTATGTAGAAATATACTCCCGACGATATGTTCTGTGCATCAAAACTTATCTCATGCAGCCCGGCACCCTGATTCTTAACAATCATCTCCTTCAGCGTTCTCCCTAGCGCGTTATATACTGCAATCCTGACTGTGCTTTCTGCAGGAAGTGTATACCTGATCACGGTAACTGGATTAAACGGGTTCGGATAATTCTGAAACAGGTCATATTCTACGGGTCTTACGCTTCCCCTTTCTGCATATGTCAGCATAATCGATGCCGTATCACTGTAGTCAGAAGCAGTGTACTGATTAAATGCTTTTACCCTGTAGTGATAATAAACGGACTGAACTGCCGTTGTATCTGTGTAGCTTACGGTATTGGCTTTTACCGTATCTAAAACCGTAAAGCCTTCCAGGTGCATCCTTTCTATTACAAATCCGCTCTCGTTTGCAGAATTGTCCTTCCAGGCAATCTTAATTCCTTTTGTAACTGCGGTCAGGCTTAAGCTGTCAGGCCTGTTCAGAACAGTAGTGAAGTTCCATACTTCCGACCACTGGCTTAATCCTATGCCGTTCCCGGCCCGGAGCCTCCAGTAATAAATCCTGCCCTCGCTTAAGTCCGTAATGTCTTTCGATAATAAAATTATCGCTGAATCCTCAAAGGCTATATCCTTAAACAGGCTGTCTTTTGAAACCTGCAGATTATACCATCCTGCATTCTCAGCCTGTTCCCATTTGAGACTCAGGCTTAAGGGCTGGCCTTTTGAGTTATTTGCCACCGAAAGCAATTTCGGAACGGATGGAAGCGGAGGCGTCAATTCTGAAATTGCAGCGCGCCACAATGTATTTTGATTTCTTGCAAAAACATAATTCCGGCTTTTTTCCAGGCTAATCATATCTTCCTGTGGCAAATTTGAACCTGCCTGCTTCCAGCTTAAACCGTTATCTGATGAGATGTACACCCCGCTGCCTTTAGTCCCTGCAAGAACAATGCTGTTCCCAGGAAGAGCAAACGAAAAGACCTGCTTTCCCTTAAGCTCACCCGTTACTGCTGTCCAGCTCTGGCCTTTATCGGTTGACATGAAAGCTCCATCACTTATGGTAGATGCAAATGCAACATCGCTATTGGCTTTAACTGATAATACCTCCTTTCCTTCCAGCCCGTTATTTGCCTCCTTCCAGCTTGAACCGTCATCCGTGGATAAATAAACCTTTCCGCGCGAGACCGCAAAAATGTCGCTCCCGTTCGATACCATTGAATTCAGTGCCGAAAAGTCCGTTATTTCCGAAGTTACCTTCAGCCATTCATTCCCGGCATTAGTGGAATAGTATAGCGCCCCTTTCCAACCGGGAGCATCATATGTTGCGGCAAACATCTTATTTTTGTGTGAGAGGATTGCACTGAATCCCTCCCTGAACTGCAGAATTCCATTGTTAACAGCTTCCCAGCTTAGCCCGTTATCTGTCGACCGGAGAATCCCATCCTGCCCAACATTGACGTAAATATTTTTCGAATCAAAGGCCATAACATTAATGAAGTTCTTTTCAAAGTCGGGTATATTCAGGATTTTCCAGTCTATGAGACCGTCCTCTGAGAAATATATTCCGCAGTACTGTGTAATAACAAATATGCTGTCGCCCCTTGCTGCCATGGATGTGAAGGAAAGCCCTCCTAAACCATTATTCGATTGTAACCAGTGAGATCCATCATCTGTAGAAAGAAATATCCCCGCACAGGAAGTTCCTGCGTAAAAACTGCCTTCGGAACCGGCAATACTTTTCACCTGAACATTCTCCGGCAATCCACTATTTACAGCCTGCCAGGCTGAACTAATTTCACTCCATTTGAATATTCCATATGAGCCCAGGGCTGTAAGCACCAGCTTCCCGTCAGAAACTATATCGTAAAAATAATGTATGGAAGGCAGCCCGGAATTGGCCTGAGTCCATGTTGATCCGCTGTCTGCGGAAATATAAATTCCATTATCGTTTATTGCGGCCAGAATGCTGTTCCCGTTAATTACAACCTTTCCTGCGGCCTTTTCGGGTAACCCGCCGGTACTGCGCTTCCAGCTCACGCCCTTGTTAAGTGAAACAAAGATTCCTGCTCCGGTTCCAATAACCAGCATGCTGTCTTTTGCGGCAATTGACACAACCGGGTTTTCGGAGGAGTCCACTTCTACTCTTGTCCAGCTTGATGCATTATCCGTTGACTGGAATAGTCCTTTAGTGCTCCCGGCATAAATTGTTTCCCCGCTTTCAGCTAAAGCCTGTATGCTGAAATTACCCAGCCCGCTGAGATTTTTCTCCCAGCTTGCGCCATTATTTGTGGAAATATAAAGCCCCTCCTCGGTTCCAATTAGCAGAATATTGTCGCCCCTGATAAGAATTGAAGTTACCCAGTTCGAAAGCTGACCGCTGTTAAGGGCGGTCCAGTTCTTTGCTTTACCAGTTGAGAGAAAGACTCCGGCATCTTCAGAATGAGCAGCGACCTTATTCCCGCTTGCAGCCACTACATTAATCCTGCCGCCATAGGGCCCGTCAACCTTCGTCCACTGTGCCTTAAGGCCAGCGTGGAACAGGAAGAAAAATACCGTAAGGGATAAAAAAAGTAAGGAGTTTTTCATGATTCCCTCCATTTATTTATGCTGGTGCACAATGCTTCAATAATTATTTCAGGAGAATGAATTTTTTTGTGTCTGTGAACCTGCCGGCACTGATTGTATATATGTATACTCCGCTTGGAATGCCGGAGGCGTTGAACTGAATCTTATATTCTCCCGGATCTTTTTCTTCATTCAGCAGAGTGGAAACCTCACGGCCAAGCATGTCAAAAATTTTAAGCTCCACAAAACTTCTCTCAGGCAGCCAGTAGCGTATTGTACTTACTGGATTAAATGGATTAGGATAATTCTGGAATAACCTGAACTCATTGGGTATAAATGCAAATGCATCTACACCGGTCAAGGTAATTGAAGCAATGTTGCTGTATGCTGAAACTGCAAACGGTGTATATGCATAAATCCTGTAATGATATGTTGCAGGCTTTGCTGTGGAGTCGGTGTAGCTTAATGTATTAGCATTCACTGTATCAATGGGAATAAAATCAGCATCCATTTTTCTTTCAATAATATAACCCGCCTCATTTTCTGAGTTATCCTTCCACGTGAGATTTATCTTTTTGTTGTTCTGAACAGAAGCCCCCAGGCCTTCAGGAGCATAAAGTATTGTTGTGAAATTCCAGACCTCCGAGAACGGGCTTTTACCTGCCTGATTCTTTGAGCTTACTTTCCAGTAATACTTCATCCCTTCTTTTAAACCTTTTATTTCTTTGCTGGTGTCGGCCAGTGCGGAGTCGCTGAGTACAACATCTTTGAACAGACTGTCATTAGATACAATGAGGTAATATGAATCGGCTGCAGACGCCTTATTCCAGCTGAGTGTAAGATCCAAAGGCTGATCATTGGAATTATTTTTCACAGAGATTAAATTTGGAATGCCTGGTTGTGGAGCTGGCATTATCATTTCTGACAATGGGCGTTTCCACACGCCGTAGTTCCAGCTCCCGGCATACAGTTCATTCACGGATGCTGCCATAGAGATAATTTCAAAAACGGGAAGATCGGGAAATCCGGTTCCAACCTTTTTCGTAGTTCCAGCACTGCCATCATAAAGAGAAACTCCATTGTCTGATCCAATAAAAAGATTCGTTCCTGATACTGCAAGTGAAAATATAAAACCTCCCTGTACCAGCTGCCAGGAATCCCCGTTGTCTGTTGAACGGATGACTCCATAACCCATGTCATGCCCGGCAAAGATTACGTCTCCTATTGATGCCATTGAGTACAGGTATTTAGTGTCAGGTTTTTTAGTTGCAGTCCAGTTATCTCCATTATCGGATGAACGGAATACTCCGCCGAAGCCGGTTCCGGCAAAAATATATTTATTGTTCGCAGTAAATGATGTTACCCCGGGGTTTGTCAGGCCATTATTTATCTCCCTCCAGCTCTGACCGTTATCAGTTGACCGGAAAGCACCCGAATTCCAGAGCCCCGCAAAAAGGTCGGTCCCGTGTACGAAAAGCGCTTTAATAGATAGATTTTTTAATCCGCTATTTACCTGAGTCCAGGTTGTCCCCTTGTCATTTGAACGGAAGACTCCGTTACTGTCTGTTCCGGCAAATATATAATCGCCGCTTACGGCAAGAACACTGATTGAATTATTTCCAAGGCCGTTCGTCAGGACTTCCCAGGTGTTACCATCATCACCGGAGTGGAAAAGGCCGGCATGAGTGCCAGCAAAAATATCACTCCCCTTAAGCACTAAACAGGTAACCGTGGTATTTACAATTCCTTTATTTGCAGCGGTCCAGCTCGCTCCGGAATTAGTGGATACATACAGCCCCATTCCATCTATTCCCTGTAGGTAGTTTGTTCCCGCAAAAATATCTGTCCCGTTTACTGCAAATGTATTGACTTCCGCTTTGTCAGGTATACCTGAACTTGCTTTATTCCAGTTTGTGCCGTTATCTGTAGTAAGAAAAACTCCGTCCTTTGTCCCGGCAAAAAGATGCTTCCCGCTAACTGCCAGAGTAGTAACATAAGTGTTTACCAGTCCGGTGCTGACGCTGCTCCAGCTTGCACCGTGGTTGGTAGAAAGGAATACTCCGCCATGGGTCCCCGCAAAAATATTGGAATCGATTACGGCAAAGGAAGTCACCATTTTATTGGAGAGACCGCTGTCTGCCTTTGCCCAGCTTTGCCCGTTATCTGTGGAAAGATAAACTCCGCTATTTTCCGGAGCTGCGTCGGTACCGGTAAATATAATTGATCCTAGCGCTGCAAGAGCATTAACCGGAGTATAGACAGCCGGGGCATCAGTTAATTTAGTCCACGTATTCCCGTTATCGGTTGAATAGTATAGCCCGTTATCTCCTGCACAAAAGATCCTTGTCCCGGTCGAGGCAAATGCCCTTGCATAGATAGGCCCGGAATTCAGCATAGTCCAGTTTATCCCATTGTCTGTTGAAAGATATAGGCCCTCGCCTGTCCCGGCAATGGTATTAGATCCGGGCGCGGCAACTGAGGTAACATAATTGTATTCAGGAAAAATATTTTTTATTTTACTCCAGCTCTTTCCGTTATCAGTTGAAAGGAATATTCCCTGTCCCTGACCAACAGCCGCCAAAATGTTGGGACCGCTAACCGCCAGTGATGCAACGCTGCCTCCACTTGGACCTTTAGTTTGGGTCCATTGTGCATGTAAATAATTATCAGACAGGACCAGGTAAAACATTACCCAGCACAAAAGAATGGTAAACAAATTCTTCATAATTCAATCCCCCTGACAAGGATTTTTAAGGAAAGCCGGAATGAAGTTCCCTTGTCGATAGAGAATAATATTATTCCGCTAAAAACAATCAAACCATTTCGGAACAGGGCCGATTTATTGCGCTGACATATTCACCCCCTCCCTCTTCCCGTTAAACGTCGGACGTCCCTCTTTCCGTCGGACGTATGACCTCCCTCTTTCCGTCGGACGTATGACCTCCCTCTTTCCGTCGGACGTTGGACGTCGGACGTCGGACCTCCTCTTCCCGTTGAACGTTGAACCTCTGACCTCCGACCTTGAACCTTGAACATTATTTTCTTATATATCCGTAATAAAGAAATCAAAATAAAATTTATGCATAGCACAACACAACACTTCAGTCTTGAAGACATGTTAGGCCAGCGCTACAGGAAATTCCAGAAGCTGATGCCTTTTAAGATACGCGAAATACTCCTTGTTTCGAGCCTTTATGACGCCTACCTCTTTGAAGAAGACGGCAGGCTGTATGAATTGATAAGAAGAGAATACCAGGCCCTTAACCTCAGCCACGCTCCCGAGATAACTCACGTCTCAAGCGGCATAGAGGCCGTTCAGCTGGCTAAGGAAACTCACTTCGACCTTATTATTACTACAATGCATATTGAGGATATGCACGTCGTGAAGTTCGCAAAGGCTGTCCGTAACGCGGACCTCAATATTCCTATTATCCTCCTTGCCTACGACAACCGTGAAAGAAAGGAGCTCGTTACCAACTACGACACATCTGTCTTTGAGCAGGTATTCATATGGCAGGGCGACTACCGCCTCCTCATCGGTATAGTTAAAAGCGTGGAAGATAAATTAAACGTCGATAACGATACTAAGTTTATCGGCGTGCAGTCCATTATCTTAATTGAGGATAACGTAAAGTTCTATTCCTCTTACCTCCCTATTATCTATACGGAGGTCCTTAAACAGTCGCAGCGGCTTATATCCGAAGGCGTTAACCTCTCGCATAAGTTCCTAAGAATGCGCGCCAGGCCCAAGATCCTCCTCTGCACAACTTATGAGGAAGCCTGGGACTATATAGAAAAATATTCAGAGTATATACTTGGCGTAATATCCGACATTAACTTTACTCATTACGGCATTAAGGACCCTGAGGCGGGAATTAAATTTGCGCGGAACGTTAAGGCAATCCACGAGGATATCCCCGTTCTCCTGCAGTCCAGTAACGCACAGCACGCTGAAAGTGCCAGAAACGCGGGAGCATCTTTCCTCTTAAAAAATTCCCCTAGACTTCTGCACGAGCTTCAGGAATTTATAATCCACCGCTTCGGATTCGGCGACTTTATCTTCTATACCCCCGACGGCCGGGAGGTGGGAGTTGCTACAAACCTTAAGGAACTGGAAGAACAGCTTAAAAAAGTACCCGACGAAACTATACAGTACCACGCCGAAAGAAATCATTTTTCAAACTGGCTTAAGGCAAGAACCGAATTCTGGCTTGCCCACAAACTCCGCCCGCACAAGGTAAGCGACTTCCCGAGCATCGACGACCTGAGGCAGGAGCTCATAAGCTCGCTTCACCAGTACCTGGAGCTCCGTACAAGAGGCATTATAACAGATTTCTCAAAAACCTCTTTCGACCCCCAGAACAGCTTCGCACGTATTGGCGGCGGCTCCATCGGCGGAAAGGCACGCGGACTGGGTTTCTTAAATAACTTAATCTATAACTATAACCTGCGCGACCGCTTCCCGGGCGTTAAAATGTTCGTTCCCGCGGCTATTGTAATTGCAACAGACGTCTTCGACAGCTTTATTGAGGCAAATGAGCTCGTCAACTTCTCTCTTAATGCCACGGACGACGAGGAAATTGCAAGAAAATTTGTCGACTCAAAAGTCTTCCCCAAAGACGTAAAACGCAAGCTTGCGGACTTTCTTGATATGGTGAAAGAACCCCTCGCCGTACGCTCTTCAAGCCTTCTCGAAGACTCGCAGTACCAGCCTTTTGCAGGCGTTTACGAGACCTATATGCTTCCTAACAATGACGAGGACCCCGAGGTAAGACTGAAGGAGCTGCTTAATACAATTAAAAGAGTTTATGCCTCCACATTTTTCAAGGCTGCAAAAGACTACATGAAGGTCACCAGCTACCGCCTCGAGGAAGAAAAGATGGCCGTCATTATACAGCGCATGGCCGGCAGCCAGCACGAAAACCGCTTCTATCCCGACTTTGCAGGCGTGGCAAGAAGCTATAACTTTTATCCCGTTGCTCCGCAGAAACCGACCGACGGCATTGCAATGGCGGCACTGGGACTTGGCAAAACCGTCGTCGACGGCGGCAACTCCGTCCGCTTCTGCCCTAAGTACCCCCGGCACCTTATGCAGTTTTTCTCAACTAAGGAAACTGTCAGAAACGCCCAGCAGGAATTCTTTGCTCTCAACCTGCACAGCAATATCAGGAATAAAACCGCACAGTGCCACGACGTGCTCGTGCAGCGCTACGACCTCAGCGTTGCGGAAAAAGACGGAACCCTTTATGCCGCGGGCTCAACATTTTCACCCGAGAACGACCAGGTCTACGACGGCATCTCAAGAAGCGGCCAGAGGGTCGTTACTTTTGCCCCTATACTTAAACATAAGGTGTTCCCGCTTTCCGATATACTGGACCTTATACTGGACCTTGGAAGCTGGGGTATGGGTACACCAGTCGAAATCGAATACGCCGTAAATCTGAGCGTTCAACGCGGAACGCCCAAGGAATTCGCGCTCCTGCAGATGCGCCCCCTGGTGCTTTCAAATGAGGCCGAAGAACTGAATGTAGATGAGTTTAACGCAGGCGACCTCCTGGTCCAGAGCGGCCAGGTCCTGGGTAACGGCGTCATAAGCGACATATACGACATTGTTGTTGTCGACCGCGAAAAGTTTGAAAGAAATAAAAGCCGCGAAGCGGCTCTCGAAGTCGGAATGTTTAACTCGAAACTCCTGGAGGAAAAACGCCCATACCTTTTAATCGGCGTCGGACGCTGGGGCTCGCTTGACCAGTGGCTTGGAATTCCGGTTACATGGGACCAGATCTCGGGGGCGCACACAATTGTTGAGTCGGGCTTTAAGGATTTCAGCGTAACGCCTTCTCAGGGCTCACACTTCTTCCAGAATATAACTTCTTTCCGCGTGGGTTACTTTACCGTAAACAGCTTTGAACATAAAGGATTTATAGACTGGGAGTGGCTCTCATGCCAGGAGGTTCATGCCTCGGCTAATTACACCAGGCACTTGAGGTTCGATAAGCCGATTACTATAAAAATAAACGGCCACCAGAATAAGGGAATTATTCTTAAACCGGGCTCCAACGGCAAGGGCTAGCCCCTTGCCTGCCTCCGGCTGGGTTTTTTCTCTCGGGCTTAATTACTTTTTCTGTGGATTGTAAAAGCCATGTCTTTAACCGTGTTTTTAACGTCCGTAACGGAAACAATAACCGTATTATACTCATCCTCAAGATGTATCCTGCGCTGGAATTTATACCTGTCGCCTTCGGGTGAAAACTTTGCTTTTCTTCCGTTTATTTTTACTTCCTCAAGCTTATATGCAGTTTTGACCGTTCCGAAAACCGTAACGTCTGTCTGCCGGGTAAAGAGGATCCCGCCATTTTCCACAAAACCCAGCTCAGTTTCAATTGTATGTGCTTCGGGTACGTTGACCTCAATAGTCATCTCGTTGACTTCACTGAGAGAGTCTTTCTCCGGAACATACGGCCTGTTATTGGCAGAAGCCGGGACTGAGAGAAAAAATGTTAAGAGGAAAATATTTATCACCGCACGCATGCTGCCTCCGCTGATATAAAATAGTTAAAACGGAAAAGAAGAGCGCTGAATACGGCACAATATTAGGAATTTATTTTTGAAGTGGCAACAGGCCCAAAGAATATTTCCTTAATTTCTTGCGCTACTTTTGTATCTTTGATACTCATATTCAGAAATTCTGTTATTTTATAAATTATGCCCCATACACTTAGTATATCGAAAATATTCAGGTTCTGGCTGCCTCTTTCGGCAACATGGCTTATGATGTCTGTTGAAGGACCTTACCTTTCTGCAATAATTGCAAGAATGCCTAAGGCCGAGTACAACCTGGCGGCCTACGGCGTTGCATTCTCATTTGCCATGATTATGGAAGCCCCTATTATTATGATGATGAGCGCATCAGTGGCAATAATAAAAAACAGGTATACCTTCTTTAAGCTAAGAAGCTTTGCATATGCTCTTAACGCCATAATAACGGCTTTAATTGTAATTTTTATATTGCCTCCCGTATTTTACTATGTGGCCGAAAACCTCGTAATGCTGCCTCCTGAGGTGGCCAGGCTTACCCATATAGCAACAATTATTCTTATTCCCTGGCCTGCCGCCATCGGCTACAGGAGGTTTTACCAGGGTATACTCATCAGAAATAACCTCACGCGCAAAGTTGCCTATGGCACAATTGTAAGGCTGGGCTCAATGTCCCTTACGGCGCTCGTACTTTTTCTTACTACCAGCCTTAACGGGGCAATTGTGGGGGCCTCAGGCCTGTCTATGGGCGTTGTGTGCGAGGCTGTTGCAAGCAGGATAATGGCGGCAAAAATTGTAAAAAAATTAAAACATGAGGCGCCCTCAGTTCAGCAGGAGAACCTGTCATACAGGGAGATAATTAACTTTTACTATCCCCTTGCGCTTACTTCCATCCTTACACTGGCTGTAAACCCGATGATTACGTTTTTTATGGGGCAGAGCCGTATGCCTTTGGAATCCCTTGCCGTGCTTCCTGTGGTGAATTCTTTTATTTTTATCTTCAAGAGCTTCGGCGTTTCATACCAGGAGACTTCAATTGCCCTGCTGGGTGAAAATAAGAAGGAATATCTTCCTTTGCGGAACTTTGCATATATTCTTGGCGTGCTTTCTACAGGTGCCCTCATGCTTATTGCTTTCCTTCCTTTGGCTGACGTATGGTTTATTGATATTTCAGGATTATCAAAAACCCTTGCCTTAATTGCAAGGCCTCCTTTAATGATACTTGCCTTAATTCCGGGACTGGAGGTTTTAATCAACTTTCAGAGGGCTATACTTGTGGATTCGAGGGCAACAAGGTATATCACAACCGCAACTGCAATTGAAGTTGGCGGAATTATACTGACACTTTTCATTACAATTAAATATTTTGCCTTTATTGGTGTAGTGGCCGCGGCCCTTGCAATGCTCTTAGGGAGGATAGGTGCCAACATATATCTCTTTCCCCCATTCTTAAAACATCTGCCGGAGAATAAAAAGAGAAAAGTCCTGGAGGAATGACTAGTTTGTAAAAAAGATTAAGATCTCCCCCCTCCAGAGCATCGGAGATGCGACTTGCCTGTAGAAATATGGCGTTAAAAAACAATTCAGAGCTCCGGAGGAGCGACTTGTAAAAACTATTCATCTTCCAATTTTTTCTTCTCCTCTTCCATTACCCAATTAAAAACTTCTTTATTTCCCATTTCAACTGCAAAATCTTTCAGTATCTTCATGTATTCCTCCCTGAAAGACTTATGCCTGTGGTGTTCTTCTTGGTTCTGAATATACTGGATCACCTGGCTTATCTGGCTCCTGGAATATGAGAAGACTCCGTATCCCTGCTGCCATGAAAAACCACTCAGCCAATTCTTCTTCTTTATGAACTCCGATGAATACGCCTTAACTTCCCTTACCATGTCTGAGACCGAGGAGCCCGGGACGTAGGAGACGAACAGGTGCACATGGTCCGGCATGGCTTTTATGGCCAGAGTCTTGCAGTTGTGGCTTTTTACAATTCCTGTCATGTACTTCTGAAGCTCTTCGGAAAATGAGGGTCTTATAAGGTGATCTCTGTGCCTAACAGCAAATACAATGTGCAGGTATACCTGGCTGAATGTGTCTGCCATAATTTATTTCCTCCTCCGGGGAATGTTTTGATGTATATAGGTGAAGGTAATAGGAATTGCGGTTTAATGAGGTGAATTATGGCACAAAGCTACAGATCAGCCGCGGCTGACCCCTCCGGGGCTCTGGAAGAGGGGTGGGGTGACCTCATTTTCTACAAACAAGTCGCTCCGCCGGAGCTCTGAATTGTTTTTTTGATCGTCCTTTTTCTACAGACAAGTCGCCTCATCCGAGGCTCTATAAAAAGGATGGGTGGGGAATCTTCTGTTACAGACAAGTTGCCTCTCCGAGGCTCCTTTGAGGCATTCTCTGTTAGAGACTTAACATTTCCTAATTACCCCATAAAAAAGAATGAGCAAAAAAAATGCAGCAACTGGCTTGTTTGCCCGCTGCTGCATCCGTAAAATGATTGTGTAATAAATTACTTAACTATTATCATTTTCCTTGTCGATACGAAATCATTTGTTTTCAGCATATAGAAATATATCCCGCTCGTAATTGAGAACCTGTCGGCGTTGAATTCTATGCTGTGGTTTCCTGCGTTCTGGTACCTGTCAACAAGCACCGCAATTTCGTTGCCCAGCATGTCATATACACTCAGCTTTACGCGTGTGTCTTTGGCCAGAGAATACCTGATTACAGTTGATGGATTAAAAGGATTCGGATAATTCTGCTTAAGCGAATATTCCCTTACCTGTACGTCCTTCTCACCCCTGTCTTCCTTAATAGCTGAAACATATGTGGTGAGGAATTGCCACCTGGCCGACCAGCCGGTCTCGGCAGATGCGTTCTTTGCTTTTATGTGCCAGTAGTAGTAGCTCCCGGTCTGAAGCGGTTTCGCAAGTGCAAACGCCGTATCTGCTACAACTGTATCGACAACTATGTTTGTATAATTCTGATCTGCACTTAACTGCAGCCTGTATGAGGTGGCGCTTAGTACCCTGGCCCATTTGAATACAGGATTTAATACAACATCCTTAGCCGTATATTTAGGTTCTGATAATACAGGAGTGCCCATTATGCTCGATTCGAACTCAAAAGGAGCTGAGTATTCGCTGCTGCCGCCCGGTCCCGCGGCTTTAACCCTCCAGTAATATTGAATACCCGCCGCTACGGAATTGTAGGTAAAAGAAAGTTTTCTGTGCTCGGGGGCATATGCAACTACATTCTTGAACTGGCTGTCCTTTGCAATCTGAAGGACGTAGCTTTCGGCCAGTGGAACACTGTTCCATGTAAGTGTTGCAGTGTTGACCAGGCTTGCCGTGCGGTCAGCAGGGGACTTCAGAACAGGTGTCACAGGTATCTGGTCCGGCTGGTCCATATGGAACACGTTGCTCATGGCGCTTTCATTAGAGTAGCGGTCAACAGCCGTCACCACATAGTAATTGCCCGATGTAACTGAATATTTTGCAAATGCTGAGGGCAGTGTCGTCTCGCCGTAAGTGCCCAGTATCTTCGAGGGATCATTAAGCATCGCCTCTGTTGGTTCACTTTCAAAGCGGTAAACTATATAAAAGAATGCTTCATCGCCATCCTGTGCCTTCTGCGGCGCATCCCACTTAAGCTCATATTTTCCCGATGTCGTATTTTTTTCTGCCCTCAGGTTCAGCGGTGCATTCGGCTTTGTATTGCTTCCGGTAATCCATGACATCTTTGGAGTAATAGCCGAATAAACGTTAAAATTATGAATCAGTGAATCTGTGCACCCGGCGAAGTTTTTTGCCGTCAGACTGTTTGAGTTGTAAAAAACATGACCTTTTATTGTAGAGGTGGTACGGTTGGTTTTCATCTCCCAGCCAAGCTCACTCGGTGAAAAACCGCTCTCGGCATACCTGTAAGATGGAAGCCCGATATAAAGATGCCTTCCGTTTAAGAAAGAAGCGCCCGACCAGTTTGGAAGCTGATTGTTATAGCTGACCCAGTAAAGCTGCGGCATAATGTAATCGATGTATGAAGTGCCGGTGTGTGCTGCGCCCGAGTCATCTGTGTACTTTCCCTGCAGCCATCCCTGAGTATCACAGTAAATACCAGTATTTACTGACGGATTACCCGAAGGGCTTATCCCGAACTTAATCCACGGCTTTACGGCCTTAATGCTGTCGTTAATTTCTGCCAGAAGCAGATTAACGTTGTTCATTCTCCATGCAGATTTGCTTGTAAAAGTGCCTTTATATGTGTTATACGTAGCATCATCATTAAACGGACCATAGTCAGTATAAGGATAAAAATAATCATCAAAGTGAACGCCGTCTATATCATAACGGCGTACAATGTCCATAATTACATTTACCAGGTAAGCTCTTACAGCTGGAATACCCGGGTTTAAGAATGTATAAGGATACTTTGCAGTTGACCCGGAAGGAATTGCACATTTTATTATCCACTCCGGATGCTTCTTCATAACATTTGTCGGTGCAACTGCATTCGAATCCTCATTCAGTGAAAGCACTCTGTACGGGTTCAGCCACGCATGCAGTTCCATTCCTCTTTTATGAGCCTCGGTAACTGCATACTGAAGCGGGTCATAATTCGGATCCGCTGGAGCCAACCCCTGCTTTCCTGTCAGGTATGCCGACCATGGCTCAATTGAGCTATTATATACTGCGTCGCATTTGGGCCTTATATGAAAGAAAATTGCATTTAATCCGAAGGTCTTGTGCTGATTAAATATTGTTGTCAACTGATTTTTCTGCGCACTTATGCTACCGGCGTCTGTGCCGCGCGTTGAGGGCCAGTCAATTCCCAGTGAAGCAATCCATACTCCTCTTAATTCCTGCTTGGGTGAAATCTGCGGAAAAGACAAAACGGACATTGAAAGGACGAATAATAAACAGTAAAATATTTTTTTCATTGGCACTTCCATTATATCTGATTGGGGGGAATTTTTAGTACTCTGAAAATAGCAAATTATTTCGGAATTCAGAATAAAAATGTGAGGCAATTTCGTGGCGGCGGAAAATGGAGATTCACTGAAGATCAAATAAAACGGCAGGCTTTTTGCCTGCCGCTCTGTAGAGTCTCAAAAAGACTATAAAATTACTTGATAATTATCATCTTGCGCGTTGAAACAAATGAGCCCGTTCTTAACGTATAGAAATAAATTCCGCTCGGAATATTATGCTGATTGGAATTAAAATCCACACTGTATGAACCCGCATTCTGGTTTCTGTCTACCAGCACTGCAACCTCTTTTCCAAGAACGTCAAATACGCTCAGCCTTACATTCCCCTCTTTGGCTAGGGAATACCTGATCACCGTCGAAGGATTGAAAGGATTCGGGAAGTTCTGCTTTAAGGAGTATTCCCTTACAATCTGGTCTTTCTTATCCTCTTTTACGTCATTTACAGCGGTAGTCTGGAATCCGAAAGTGGATGACCATTCACCGGTTCCAAGCGTGTTTCTTGCCCTTACACGCCAGTAATGCTTTTTATTTAATGCAAGTACCCGGGTTAACTTAAAAGTTGTATCAGTTAAAACTGTATCCAGAACAAAGGCTGAAGCCATTGAGGATGAAGTTGATATCTGGAACTGGTACTCCTTCGCCTTTGGATCCTTTTGCCATGAGAATGTTGGAACCACAGCTACATTTGTTGTTGCATGCGCAGGAGAAACCAGCACAGTTTTTTCCGGTACACTCGACTCAAAAAAGATGAACCGGCTATATGGGCTGCCCCCGCCCTGTCCTACCGCCTTAACTCTCCAGTAATACTTCTCTCCGGGAATAATGCTGCGGAAAGCGAAGCTCACGGGTTTATGTTCAGGCGCGCTGACTACAATGTCATTAAACAAAGAGTCATTGGCTATCTGGAAAACATAACTTTCTGCTAAGGGATCAGCCTGCCATCTGAACGTTCCGGCTGTTCCGATGTTTGGAGTGTTTTCCAAAGGTGATACCAGCACAGGTGCCTGAGGTACCTCGTCCGGCATGCTTAAATGAAGCACATTGCTCATTACACTCTCGTTTGAATAACGGTCCAGTGCTGTAACTACATAATAATCACCGCTTGTAGCTGAATATTTTGCAACTGTTGCCGGCAGTGTTGTTGCTCCGTAAGTTGCAAGTATTTTTGTAGCATCATTGAGCATCTCGACCGTAGGCTGGCTTGCAAACCTGTAAACTATATATGAGAATGCCGTGTCGCCGTCTGAAGCCTTGGCCGGTGCATCCCACTTGAAGTCGTACCTTCCTGTAGCAGAATTCTTTTCTGCCCTCAGGTTTGCCGGAGCATTTGGCTTGGTTGTGCTGCCGGGAATCCATTCCATTTTCGGCGTTACTGCAGGATATAAATAATAATTATGCACAAGTGAATCAGCACAACCCGCATAGTTTCCTGTAACGCTTTGTGAGCTGAAATAAACCTCGCCCTTAACTGTGGGAGTGGAACGGTTTTTATTTATTTCCCAGCTGAGTTCATTTGCTCCATAACTGTCATACCTGTATGCCGGTGCTCCAACGTAGAGGTGCCTTCCGTTTAATGTTGAAGCGCCCGACCATGTGGGTAGCAGACCGCCATAGTTTGCAGAATAAAGCTGCGGCAGTATATAGTCGATGTATGCCGTACCTGTGTGCTGCACCCCGTTTTCATCCGTGTAATTTCCCTTCAGCCATCCGAATGGGTCGCAGTAGATCGTAAGGTTCACCGATGGACCTCCTGCTGGGCTGATGCCGAACTTAATCCATGGTTTCACAGCCTTTATACTGTCGTTGATCTCAGCAAGAAGCATATTCACGTTGTTTATCCGCCATGCCGCCTTGTCTGTAAATGTACCCTTGTAGGCTGCAAATGTCGCATCGTCATTAAATGTTCCGTATTCAGCATAAGGATAGAAGTAATCGTCAAAATGGATACCATCAACATTATAGCGCCGCACAATATCCATAATAACACTAAGTAAATACTTTCTTACCTGCGGAAGCCCTGGATTGAGGAAGCGGTATTCAGTGCCGTTGCACTTAATTATCCAATCGGGATGCTTTACCATAACATTTCCCGTATCAACCGAACCCGGGTCCTCTGAAGTCATGAGTACTCTGTATGGGTTCAGCCATGCATGAAGCTCCATACCTCTTTTATGAGCTTCCTGGATTGCAAACTGAAGAGGATCATAAGTTGGATCTGAGGGCGCTAATCCCTGCTTTCCAGTCAGATACTGCGACCATGGCTCACTTGGGCTCTTATAAACTGCATCTGCTTTCGGCCTTACATGAAAAAACATCGCGTTCATGCCGTAACTCTTATGCTTATCGAATATTGAAATAAGCTGGTCTTTCTGCGCCTTTATGTCGCTTGCTGAAGTGCCCCTTGTTGAGGGCCAGTCGATGCCTAAAGAGGCTATCCAGATGCCTCTTAATTCCTGCTTTGGATATGTCTGCGGAAATAACAAAGCCGATGTGCAAAGGATTGCAAATAAACAGTAGAATATTTTTTTCATAAGCGTTTCTTATTTAATAATTTATGGGGAATTTTTATTCTATGGAAGATAGCAAAAGTATTTGGAAATCTGAAGACAATTCCGGGGAATATTTTTCTGACCTGAGGATTTTTCCCGCCGGAGGAGATTTCCAGACTGAAATGAGCAATATTGTACAATAGATAAAACAAAAGCCGCACTCAGGCGGCTTTTGCATGAATTAGAATTTATTCAATCCTATTACTTCATAAGTGTCATCTTGCGGCTTAACATAACGCCGTTTGCATTCAGCTGATAGATATAGATACCTGAAGTCAGGTTCTGGCCGTCAACTCTTACAGAGTAGCTGCCTTTTGTCATCTGGCCGTTAACCAGTGATGAAACTTCCTTACCAAGTATATCATATACCTTCAGTGAAACAAATCCGTCCTTAGCAATAGAGAACTTGATCTCTGTTGAAGGGTTGAACGGGTTTGGATAGTTCTGTGAAAGTGCATAGTTTTCAACAACTGCGTTTTCTTTCTTTACACCTGTCTGAAGATTCTGTGTAGTGTAACGCTGAAGCGCCGGAATAGCTGATGCGTTGAACTGAATAATGTAAGCTGTCTTCCCGTCTTTACTGAAAGCAATACCTCTGTTTCTTTCTGAAAGATCGGCTCCGAGGAAAGGTTCAGCATACTTCCATGAAAGACTGTCAAGAACTTTCCAGTCTGTAGTTCTTACACCATAATAGGTTCCTTTTGTAACAAATCTATCCTGCTGCAGCGGACCGTATGCGCCATTAGGAGCAGCCTGGTATGAACCGGCACTAACATATAAGAGTTTATTACCAGGATTCCATGCAATACCCTCTGGAGCCCATCCAGCCAGAACAGAATCTTTAAGCTGGAAGCTTGAGAATTCATCAGGCTTCTGGTAAACCCAGGTTATAAGGGTTGAATATCTCGGTGCATAAAGAGTCATACCGTCTTTGGATACTTCAAGAGTTCTGCCGTAACCTTTCATGACGTCAACTGCATTCTCTACATATGCTAAATTTGAATCAAGAATTTCTACCGGATTGTCTGGTGCAGTGTAGGCGACATAAACATTTCCTACAGTATCAGCGGCGCAGCGTGTAAGACCTGCTTTGCCTGTGTACGTACCCATCGATTCACCGGTTTTGTAATTAAATTTAACTACAGTTTTTCCCTGTGAAAGGAGTATGTTTCCTCTAAAGTCTGTGTTCAGACCTGTATTTGATCCGAACCACAGAGGAAGTACTTTGCCATTGGCATCTTTCCAGGACCTTACCGGTGAAATTGATGCAGGACTGCCATCAGGATTGAAAACTAAAACTGGCAGTGTCTTGAAATATCTGTTACTACTATCTGCTACTTGCATTGAATCTCTGAATTCTGCAGTAACATTGTACTGAGCAACCCAAATCTTGCCGTCAGGATCCACAGCGATACCATGAGCGCCTGAATTTGAGCCCTTTAATGTGTCAATAGCTTTCCCAAACGGGGTCATAGTCCACTGAGAAAAAGAAGTAGCTGAAAAAGCTACTAACATTGTAACTACGAACAATAGACGTTTCATCATAAAATCACTCCTTATTTTTTTTGAACGATAAAACTATAAAATTAAATAGAAGGTATACTTAATATAAGAACATCCACAATTAATTACATACATTTTTTTTAATTATAATTCCAGTCCGTAATATGGTGCACCCTGCTTAAACATTTTTGTGGAAAATATTTTGGCATAGAATTCAGTTGCTTGTTCACTGTCCATAGAACTCCTGGAATATACCAGATTCTGGCCGTTCACCTTATCATATGAATTCCATACAAAAGATGCAAATTTAGGTATAACCACTCCGGGCAATAATGCGCTGGCTGTTTTTGACGGACTGACAACTACAATTGCCGGATCGGCGTCTGTACCTATGTACATATAACCGTCCTTGCTGAAGGTAAGTCCAAGAACAGCGAATGGGAAGCCGGCTGAATTAATTCCGGGATAAGCTGCTGCAAAATCGAAGTATAATTCTTCGCTTCCTGCAACTATTTCATCATTTACAACTTTGTAGCGCCATACGCCTTCCTTGCCATCCTTGGTTCCGCCGACATAAACATAAAGTGTGTTGTTGTCCTTGAAAACCCTGACAGCATTGATCTTTGAAGACGTATTTGCGAATTTGTACTTCGTTGCCTGCGATAAGTCCGGCTTGACCTTGAAAATGTTCAGTCCTTCACCTGCAGCCCAGAGGTTGCCTGAGGGATCGAAATCAAAATCATAGATATTCTGGTCAACGCCTATTGGAGCACCAATAAATGGAGTTGATGCAGGAGCAGTACCCTGGTCAATTTTCCAGATGCCCTTTTTCTTTCTTGCACCAAGAAGCTTTCCTGACTGTCCGCCCCATGCTCCGTATGCGAACTTCAAAGAACTCCATGCTGATGAAGTACCTTTGGGGGCATAATCAGTAATGTTCTTGTTAACATCAATCTTTTTAATACCCTGAAAGGCATTATTAGTAGAATGTGAAATGTAAAGGTTCCCCTCCTTATCGAATGTGATCGTTTGGGGCTGATCCATATAAAGGAAGCCCGTGAAAAATGCCGTTTGTACCTCCTTGAGAGCATAGGCAACAGGAGCAGCATTATTTGAAGCAGTTGTTACTACTACTCTTATTGCGAGAGCGTCTTTGGGAAGATTCGGAACTTTCACCCTTATCTGTGTCGGTGTGGAAGAAATTACAGTACCAGCGACATTATCAAAATATACCAGTGTATGTGCACTGTCAGAAAAGTTGGATCCCGTTATTGTCAGAGTATCCAGCCCTGCGTATGCAACATTCTGCGGGCTAACAGAAGTAACTACCGGATCTGGAGTCCCCTTGTCCTTGTACTCATCATATAAAACGGGGGCGGCATCTTTACCACAGCCATAATACATGGTGAGCGTCAGGAAGAGCAGGACCAGATACTTAATTCTGTTTTTCATGTAAATATTATTTTTCATTTTCTTACCATTTATTTACTTATTTGTATTTGGCTTATAAAGAAACACTTACGTTTACTCTGTGTACTGCATCAAAGATACCATACGGCGTGTATGAGTAATCAACTCCAAGTCCGTAGTTCTGGTACGACTGCTTTACACCCACACCTAAAGTATAGCTTCTTTCATCTGCCGGGGTGTTATATCCGGCTCTTAATGATATAGTATTCATAAATGTGTACTCTGCACCTATGTTAACCTGTTCCGGGAAATCCCTGTTGTGAACAGCATCAACTGCAAGGAGGAACGAGTGCATATTCTTGTCTACATTTTCCAGAAGGTCAACCGCGTTGAATGAAAGACCCATTCTGAAAGTAAGAGGAAGCTGGAAGTTTTCCTTCTCAAACCTTGTCTCCTGAGAGAAGTTCTTTACAGACATTGCAAAGTTGAGGCTGCGGAAACCGGTTCTGTATAGCAAGCCGAAATCGAAGGCCATTACTCCCCTGACGTGGTCACTTTTGACATAGCTGCCGTCAGCGTTAATTGAAGTCACGGCTGCGCCCAGTGATTGCTTTGCATATTTTATGCTTCCGCCAAGTGCCAGCTTATCGTTAAGAGCCTTTGCATAACTTACACCTAATGAGAGTGCGTAAGGACGAAAGGTACCCAGCTCAACAAAACCCTCAGTATTTGAAGAACTGATGGTTTCAATAAAATCGCCGTAATCGACGTTCATTGCTGTAATACCAATTACACCCCAGTCACCGCCCGAAGGTGCGAATGTGACGGCACCGTAAATATACTTGATGTCTGCAATCCATGTCATTGAACCTGCAGTTGCGTTAACCAGGTTTTCCTGGCGGGCAACACTTGACGGGTTCGCAAAAAGAAATGCAGCATTGCCGTCCAGTGCGGTAACTGCCTCGCCAAGCCCTGCAGTCCTGGCATCAAGCGTTGCACTCATGAACTTCATACCGCTCTGTGCAAGCTTCTGCTGATCCTGTGCCTGGAGCCTGCCCGAGAGCAAAGTTCCCGTGATTAAACTTATTATTATTATAAATATTTTTTTCATTTTATTACCTGCCTGCAAATAATTATCGGATTATGGAAAATTTAGCAATGTGCTTTTCACCCGTTTCCGTATTGGTAATTACGGCAATATAGATACCGCTTACGAGCAGCTGGTTTGAACTTGTTATAGATCTCCAGTAAACATCACCGCTTCCGTTGTCGTGGTTAAGTGTCTGGATAAGCTCACCCATCTCGGTATATATCTTTATTGTACATTTACCGGGAGTGTTATAGAAATGGAGCTCATTCTGAAACTGACCACCAAATCTTGTAGCATCGACATCCGAACCAAGGAAGAACGGATTTGGAATGATCCTGACATCACTTATATTCTTTCCGGCCTGCCTCAGGAGGTTAGCTCCGTCATAAGTCTGTGTATAATACCTGCTGCTCTTTAAGGTATAAGCAGGAATATTCAGTGCAGGATTTGCAGGCTGCTGGTCGCCTACTGATAATATATAATAGAAGTAGTACAAACCGCGTACAGGAGTCTTATCTTCATAGCTTCTTTCATTTGGTCCGGCTTTGTAAATAAGATGATATGTACTGTCGTACTGTCCAAGTGCTCTGTAGATTTCAAATCCCTTTACCGAAGGATCATCGCTGTCCCATTCAAGACCAATCTTGTCACCGCCTGAAGTAACGGAGAACATTTTCGGAGGTTTCGGGGGCTGAACAAGATTCCAGTTATTGTTATAGTTGTCTGTTGCTCTTCTCCATGTCTGCATGAGAGAATCTTTGCCTGTCATAACAAATTCATTTTTCTCTTTTTCAACTGCCGTAAACTGCGGTGTCTTGTAGGCATTCTTGTATTTTCTTCCCATCTCTACTGCGGCTTCGTGGCTTATGCCTGCGGCACCTTCAACCATAACGATCTTCACGCTCTGCCCGGGGGCAATTGTGTAAGGACCGTATGAATTATTTGCAGAGAATCCGCCCGAAGTTCCTTTCTTAGGAGCCTCAGTCTGATTGGCAAATTCCTTAAAGTTTATTACACCGCCTGCCATTGATGCAGGATGAACACTGTATGCGTGACGCGGGTTTGAAGTAGGTCTCTGGATGAAATTCAGATACTCATCCTTCATTTTTCCAAGGTCAAATGCGCTGTTTCCTGAATATGCACCAATGTCAGATGATTCATAGGTCATAATAGGAAGATTTTTATTGTCTGTAGGATCCGTCGGTGAAGTATCAGCATGCAGCGTCAGAACACCCATGAACTGCGGTGCTGCAAGCCTTCCTACTGAATCCGAAGCAGGAGCATAACCTGATGACTGTGAAGGATCCCAGATCGGTCCGCCTATATTATTGTATGTAACAAGCTTTTCAGGGAAGTATCCGTGCCATGCGAACTGTGTACGGAAATTTTCACCCTGAGGATCAGGCAGAACACCATCGCCTCTGGCGTCAAGCATTGTATTCATGCCCCAGCCAGTACCGTTGCCTATAACGTACCTGGTCTGCTTGCAGGGGGCCCAGCGGTAATTAAAGTAGAAGTAAACATCTTTTAATGTCTGATCGAGCACCTTTACATTCTTCTCACTCGTGTAACCTGTGTTTGTAAAGGTATACTCCATTACTATATAATTGTCGTGGTAAGGATGGCTGAACTCAAAGATCTTCCTTTCCATCGAAAGGCCCATCAGAGTGTTAACCTTATTTACAATTAATCTGTCATAAGGAAGGTCGGGCTGTATACCGTCGATCTCAACTGTCTTGTCGTAAGTCGGGTTGCCGTCAACTGTAATAGACGGCTGTTCGAACTTGCTGTACATCTTAAGTTCAACCGGAAAGAATTCACCAGCGCCCGAAACTCTGGGCCCTACGTGTATAACCCTGTAGGGATAAGTTCCTGAACCATCGGTAAAATCCTTGGCTCCGATCCAAAGGCCTGTGGCGCACTGCATGTCCTGGTTCTTATAGATACCCGGCCACTCAAAGCCGTCCTGCTGCTCCTTCGGCATACGGGCTTCTTCAATTTCACCGCCGATTGCGGTATAGAAATTGTGAAGCGAACCGACGCTCATGTTCTTGAAGGCATACTGGGCGAAGGAGACTCTGGAGCTCATCAAAAGCATCACTGCCAGTAACGACATTGCGGCGGCATATTTATTAAAACTTTTTGTCATTTTTTCCTCGTCTAAATTAGAATATTTCCAATGAGAATCTTAAACCCCAATAAATATTTCTGGGATTCAGGAATGTAAAGTAATCCTGGTTCGGCATATCTATATAAGATTTATTCTTCTTCCATTCAGCCTTCTGAGCATCTGATGCGTTTTCATCCCATGCATGATATTCACCAGTTCTGTAGTCGCCAGGCTTGTCATCGCCATATACATATACGCCGGCAACACCAACGTTTGTGTAAGGTGGCTTAATGTTGCCTTCGTTATCCCTGATGTTTGTGAAAACACTCTGCGGCAGATGCAGCGACTTCATGTAGGCTTCGTAATCCTTTGTATCTGTAAAGCCTGCACTGCTTCCTAAGTAATCCATGTACTTGATGTTAAGCACATTCTGGATATCTGCAAAGAGCTGAAGATTTAACGGACCGAACTTCATATTCTTTGCAAGCTTTAAGTCGAAGCCGTAATAATCTCTCCACTGGACGTTGTTCTGTACGCCCGGTATCGAGCCGCCGCCTGTCCATGTGTCATAACCGCCTGAACTCCAGCTGGCCAGTAAGCTTAAACGCCAGTCTTCGAGTGGATAAATTCCACCGAACTTAGGACCGAATTCCATAGGTGTGAAGAAGTCCACATTGGCGCGTGCATAAGGCTGCGGAACCGGCTTTGTTACGAGATTATAGTTGTTAAGTGTCTCTGTTTCATAAGTTCTCTGCACCTGTGCGTTTTCATTGTATGCTGCAAAACCGAATCTGCCGCTCGTTGAAACCATATAAGTGTAGTTAATAAAACCCTGGACCCAGTTGCCGCGGTTCTTTGTAATCGTGGCTTCAAAGCCTCTTATGTCTGCATAAGAGTTTGGCTCCGGAGTAGAGTAGTTTGCAGCACCGCTGCGGCTGGTAAATGTAACCGACAATGGCTGCATTGATACGTCTTTATAGTAGCCTGAAAGGCGTACCATATATTCATCCAGTAAACTCTGTTCATATCCCAACTCGTACATGATTGTCCTCGGCAGAGGATTGTTCGGGTTGGCAACCCATACAACTGCATTATTATCAGAATATCTTCTGAGCAGATAGAGGTTCGCCGGAGTCGGCAGCTGTCTGAAATGTCCGTAGTTAAAGAACAGCTTGCTCGTTTCACTTAACGGGAATGCAATTGCAACACGCGGGCTCACGGTTACGTTAGCCTTTGTCGGCTGCTTCTGAAGCAGTGTGTCAATTCCCATTGACAACGCAGATGAGAATGCGTCCGAATACGGGTTATTTATTACATACCAGTCTGAATTGGCAGCCGAGTAGTCTACTCTTAAACCAACGTCAGCTATCATACCTTCAAATTCAAGTTTGTCTTTTACATAGACTGCACCGCGTGTAGGATAAGCATTCCATGTAGTTCTGTACCTTCCCGAAGGCAGATACTTGTCGTAAGAACCGTAATTTGCGAGGTTTTCACTGTAGCCGAATTCAACACCGGCCTTCAGGTTGTTGAATTTGTTCAGCTGTGAAGTAAGGTCAAATTTCAGGCTGTATGCCGTAACCTTGCTGGTATCTCTCGAGTTACTGAAACCAACGCTCATTCTGAAGTCTTCAACACCTGTGCTTGGTGATTCCCAGAAACCGAAGGGAGCTTCATCGTAGTATACGTTTCCGAACTTGTATACCCTGCTCGTATCTCTGTATCTTCCCGGGCTTGTGTCATATCTTGACTGGAAGCGGCTTACGGTAACTTCGTAAAATGTATTCGGATTCAGAACGTGAGTCAGTTTTGCACCAATGTTATTTACGTTAACAGTTGATGGTGTAAAATAATCGTTTGTAAAAATTCTGTTCTCAATTGTCTTTGCATTTGAGAAAAAGCTTAACTGCGAAGCAATGCTTGCAGCTGAACGGAACATTCCAACATCGCCTGTACCGCTGGTTGAAGTTCCCTGCTGCTGGCCAACGAGTCCTTCAAGGTTAAGTTTCATTCCCTGCGCCAGATCGGCGGTCAGTTTTAACTGGAAGTTATTATCAGTATAAGCATCGCGTGAAAGGGGCACTACGTACATTTCACGTGTTCCTCTGTATGCAGCCAGAAATCTCAGGTTGCCTAAATACTGGCTGACACCCGGGATGTAACCCGTAACGGAAAGATCTGCATCATAGTCAGGCTTGGTGATATCAGTATTTCTTCTGTGCTGGAAGAGGTATAATTTCTGCAGTTCCTGCGGAGTGAGGGCTGTTGCAGGATTATCCCTGAACATCTGTTCTGATAAAGCATTCCATCCTGAGAATTCAGGATACTGTGCCTGTGTGTATTCATCCCATGCACCGCTGTTTGTACCGGTCCATGCAACTGCATTATCAACAAAAGGTCTGATCCAAAATGCATTTGCGTCCTGGGGTGAATTTCCAAAGTGCTTTGCGCCTGTGGGCCTGTAACGGCCGTAGAAGGAAACGCTGAAACGGTCGGTTTTACCTTCTTTTGTTACAATGTTAACAAGACCTGAACGAATGTTTCCGTATTCAGCACTGAAACCGCCTGTCTGAACCTGAACTTCTTCAATAGCGGTGGTGCTTAAGCCTGTATAAGGCTGGTTTGAACGTTCATCACGCAGGCTGATGCCGTTTAAGAGCCAGGTCGTCTGGTCGGCTGAACCGCCGCGGAAACTGGTTCCCTGAACACCTGCCTGCAGCCCGATCATATTTGATACCTGGGCTACTGGAAGGTTTTCCATCTCTTTGCCGCTCAGGTTGAGCCTGCTGGCGGCAACGTCTTTCTGCACAACCGGGGTCTGTGCAACTACTACAACTTCAGCTGTCTGCAATGACGTTTCAACCAGTGAAATGTCTGCATCAGTTGTTTGATCGATGTTTACTCTAACTTCTTTGACAGTAGTACTGTTATAACCTATAAGGCTGGCCTTAAGATTATACTTTCCTGGCGGAACGTTTAATATTACATAGTAGCCCTCTGCATTAGATGCGGCTCCCATTTTTGTTCCTTCCAAGACTACGTTTGCACCTATAAGAAGTTCGCCAGTTCTGGAATCTTTAACCACACCGGCAATTTTTCCTCCTGTCTGTGCAAATAATGGAATGTCTGTTAGAAGTAAAAAAAGCAGAATTATTGGTAACACTAATCTCATTTTACTTTCTCCTTTCCGGCAAGGTGAGAAGGGCCGGAAAAAATAGATATTTTGAATTAATAAGTCGGACAACATTTTTAAGATTGCTTGAAAAGCTATCAAAAATAATTTCATTTGTCAAATGAAATTATGAAAAGAGTGCGCAAAGTCTGATTTTTTTTGTGCAGCGGGAATGTTATCCGGATGCCACGTCTTTTTTAGCGGCCCAATATATCCTTCTATTTACCCCATTTTTCTTTGATTTTTACTCCCGGACTGAGTATTATCTTTTATATCCGCTTTTTTGCCTGTTTTAAATGGGGAAATATTTTTGCACTGACGAAATCAAGGAGTTTTAATGATAAAAAGAAATCTTACTTTTGTTTTCTTTCTCCTGGCTTTGCTTCCCGTTGCTGTTTGTGCCCAGGAGGAAAAAGTTGAGTGGAAAAGATCCCAGACGGCCGCACCAACGGAACTTCACCTTTTCCATTCCACTCAGGCATTCAGCCTCCCTACTGCTGAAATGCTGCAGAAGGGTAACCTGCAGTTCGAAATATCTCACCGCTTCTTCCCAACCGTAAATACAGGAATCAAAAACTTTTTCGGACTGGATGGACCTGTCTTTATGCGCCTTGCACTGGGCTACGCACTGACTGATAACCTGTCATTTACTCTGGGCAGAAGCAACCTCAACGGAAATGTGGACCTCAGGCTGAAATACAGGCTCCTCCAGGTGCCAAACAGTTTCCTGCCCGTGGTTGCAGCCCTAAGGCTCGGAGCGGCATGGAATACCGAGACGGGCAGAAACTCAACCGACAGCAGGAACTACCAGTACTACGGCCAGCTCATCGTTAATGCCCTCTACCAAAATGTGCTGGGACTAGGGATTGTACCCTCCTATCTATATAATAGTAATATATTTACCAGGGATATAGAGCACACGGTTACAATCGGAACTTACATTGAAGGATACCTTACACACCGGTTCGGACTTATTTTCGAATGGAACCCGGTCATTTCGGGCTACAGGCTCAATGCCAACCCGATGGCCTTCGGCTTTGAAATTAATACGGGAGGACACTTCTTTAAGATACTCCTTACAAACAGCACTTACTTAAACCCCTCGCAGTACCTTGCCGGGGCGGAAGACCCGGTTAAGGGGAAAAACTGGAGGCTCGGCTTTAATATCACACGCCTGTTCGGATTCTGATGATTCAGCCCATTTTCTTCGTGAAAATTGACAAATGCCCGCATAATCATGCAGGCATTTGCCATTTTTTGCCCCAAAACGCACAAAAACTGCATTAACATGTGATTGTTAATCTTTTCTTTTAATGCTATTTAGTATTTAGAAAATACTCTGGCAGCAATTCATCAGAGGCATCCGGTTATTTTAGCTTTCCCTTATAACGAGCCGGCTGAAAATTTGCGAAGGAACAGGACCTTTAACTTTAGAATACTTTACAACAGGAGAACTATCATGGATGCAGCAAATCAGAAGTTGACCAACCCTTTGGCTGACCTTATCAGCGACGAGGTTTACTCGCTCCTAAGCAGCCATTACCTGATCGATGAGGTGTCGGTGAGGGATTACCTGATCAGAAAAAAATTCAGACAGATGAAGGAAAACAACATCAGGACTAACGACGCCGTCGAAAGCCTGATGGACGAATTCCCGCACCTGCAGTTTGATACTATTAAGAAGATCATTTATCATCCGCAGAGAAACAGAAAACCGCTTTTTTAATTAAACCGGAAAAGCTATTGAAACCCTGTGGAAACTATGGACATAAATCCCGTAATGTATACCTTCACAATAAGGACGGCAGATAAAAGTAAAAAGCAAATAACAGTTTTGGAAAATCTTCTCCTTTATGGCGCGGCAGTCTTTTTTGGCAAATATGTTTCTTTTATTTTTCTATAATTAAATTCATATTGCAGTTAATATATTCTTAATTTTTGGCAAGAGTTATATGCGCCCGGAAATCCAAAACGTTAAAAAAATCCTCTTTTCACAAGCTGTTTGCCTTTTTCTTTTGCTGCTGTCCTTTGGCAGCCGGCTGCTCTATGCCCAGAATAATATCCCCTCTTTTGAACATATTTCAATTGAACAGGGACTCTCCCAAAGCTCCATTAATTCAATTATTCAGGACTATAAGGGCTTTATGTGGATCGCTACGGCCGACGGACTCGACCGCTACGACGGCTATTCCTTTAAGATATTCAGGAATATTCCCCAGCAGACAGGCTCCCTTTCAGATAACAGCGTCTTTGCGGTCTATGAGGATAATTCCGGCAACCTCTGGGCCGGCACACTACTCGGAAACCTGAATAAATACGACAGGAAAAAAGAGCGCTTTACCAAATACCAGTTCGGAAGTGACTCCGGCTACACAAGCCCCGTAATTACCGCCATCCCTGAATACCCCCTTACTTTCTCCAGATTTAACGACAGAACTATCACTTCAATCTCGGGCGATAAGAAGGGAAGACTCTGGATCGGAACTTGGGGCCAGGGACTCTTCAGCTTTGACCCCCAGACCGGGAAAATAACGCATTTTACGCATGACCCAAAGAACTATAACTCCATCAGCAGCAACAGGATTGTCACCCTGATCGAGGATAAATCGGGCACACTCTGGGCCGGAACCTTCGGCGGCGGACTTGACAGAATAGAAAGAACTGTAAACGGCCGCTCCTCTGAAATTAAACTTTCTGTCACCCGCTTCCAGAATATCCCCATGCTCCCGGGCAGCCTGGGCGATAACCGCGTGACTTCCCTCTTCCAGGACCGCGACGGAAGCCTTTGGATCGGAACCTTCGGAGGCGGACTCTGCAAAATGCCTTTTAACCTCCTTAAAACAGATGCCCCCTCCAAAGTAAAATTCTTTGTTTATAAAAATAACCCCGGCAATAAATCCTCCCTCAGCAGTAACTGGATCATGAAGGTTATACAGGACCGCCGGGGATCTTTATGGATTGCTACTTTCGGCGGTGGACTCAACAGGCTCAACCCCGAAACGGACAGATTTTCCGTATTCAAAAACGACCCGCTGAACCCCGGCAGCCTCTCAGATAATGACGTCATTTCACTCTGCGAGGACCAGTCGGGTATTATATGGATCGGAACTCACCTGGGAAAAGGAATTAACAGGTACGACCGCAGCAGGAATAAATTCACACACTACAAAAACATTCCCGGCGACCCCACAAGCTTAAGCGATAACGTCATATGGGCATTCTCCGAAGACAGGGAAGGAAAAATCTGGATCGGAACCTACAGGGGCGGACTTAATGAATTCGACCGCAAGACACATAAATTCAAAAGCTTCAAAAATAACCCTTCCAACCCGAATTCCATAAGCAGCAATCACGTCAGAGCAGTCTATACCGATAAAAATGACAACCTCTGGATCGGGACTTATAACGCTGGACTTAACTTTTTCAACCGTAAAACAGGAAAGTTTACTGTCTATAAGCATAACCCCAACGATTCTGCAAGTCTTAGTGAAAACCAGGTCATATCTATCCTGGAAGACCGCTCTGGCAGCCTGTGGGCCGGCACATTCGGCGGCGGACTGGACAGGATTATAAGAAATAAAGGGCAGCTTTCTTTTGTACATTACAAAAATAACCCCGCCGACCCGAAGAGCCTGGCAGACAACAGGGTATATAAAATCCTCGAAGATAGAGACGGCACACTCTGGATCGGCACCTTCGGCGGAGGCTTAAGTAAATTCGACCCCGCAACGGGAACCTTTATAAATTATAAGCACGACGGGAATAACCCCAACAGCCTCAGCGATAACAGGGTCATTTCTATCTATGAGGATTACCAGGGCACCCTCTGGCTCGGCACTTACGGCGGAGGCCTCAACCGCTTCGACCCCCATACGGGCAAGTTCTATAAATATATGCAGGACGGATCCTTAAGCGGCGTGGTCTACGGAATCCTCGAGGATAACGACCACAACCTCTGGATCAGCTCCGATAACGGGCTTTTAAGGTTTACTCCTTCAGCTTCGGCTTTCATAAATTACGACCTCCACGACGGGCTCCAGAGCATGGAGTTCAGCGGCGGGGCTTACTATAAATCTAGCTCGGGCGAAATGTTCTTCGGCGGCATAAACGGTTTTAATTTGTTCTACCCCGACAGCATTAAGGTTAATACACACGTCCCCCCGGTTGTAATAAGCGCTTTCAGAATTTTCAATAAGGTGGTCGACGGCGAAACCGACGAGATCATCCTGACAAATAAGGAAAACTTCTTCTCCTTTGAATTTGCCGCGCTCGATTATACTAACCCCGAGCAGAACCGCTACGCATATAAGCTCGAGGGCTTCGACGACGACTGGCATTACGTTGACGCTTCAAGAAGACTGGCAAACTACACGAACCTCGATCCCGGCGACTATGTCTTCCGCGTGAGAGGTTCTAATAACGACGGTGTGTGGAATGAAAAAGGCGCTGAAGTAAAAATTACCATCCTGCCCCCTTTCTACCGCACCTGGTGGTTCATTTTCCTTGCCGTGGTGCTCATCGGCGGCACACTTACATACTTTATCGCAAACAGAATCAGCAACCTGCTGGCCATAGAAAGACTTAAAACAAAACTTGCAGCCGACCTGCACGACAACATAGGCTCGGGTCTTACGGAAATTTCAATCCAAAGCCAGGTCCTCGCTGCCCAGCTTAATAAAAATAACAGCGATGAATTAAAACAGAAACTTCTTAATATAAGTGAGACTTCAGGCCAGCTCATAGACAACATGAGCGATATAGTATGGGTGGTAAACCCGAAACGCGATACGCTCTACGACCTGATACTGAGGCTCAAGGATTCATATTCGGAAATATTTTCCTCGCTTGGAGTTTCCTTTAAGATACATAACCTTGAGGCACTCAGCAATGTAAAACTTCCTATGGAGTACAGGCAGAACTTATTCCTTATCTTTAAAGAAGCAATTAATAACAGCCTTAAACACAGCTGCTGCCGAAAAATTGAATTAAACACTTCCATTGAGGGCCGGAGGCTTGAAATGGAGTTAGTTGATGACGGAAAAGGTTTCAACATAAAACAAAGTACTCCGGGTAACGGACTTAACAACATACGCCGCAGGGCAAAAACCATCGGCGGCAGCCTTGTTGTAAAATCTGCCCCGGATGAGGGGACGAGGATTAAGTTTTCCGGTAAAATTCCACGTTCCAAAACAATATTTTTGAAACATAAAGAACAGTAAAGCGTCTTAATACTTAAAGATCCTTTACAATTTTAACCGGGCCATGAAAGGAATTTAACAATTTAACCGATACGGGTAATTTTATGATATCAGTAATTATAGTTGAAGACAACAAAACGATACGCGAAGGACTCTCGGCTCTCATTAACGGTACCGAAGGTTTCTCATGCATCGCCAGCTACGGCGACTGCGAAAATTTCCTGAACAACCTCGAATGCTCAAGCGTCGACGTGGTACTCATGGATATCGGGCTTCCGGGCATGTCTGGAATTGAAGGCGTCATAAAGGCAAAAAAGATATGCCCCGACCTGAATATCCTCATTTTAACGGTTTACGAAGAAAGCCAGGTGATATTTGAAGCCCTCTGCGCGGGCGCCTGCGGATATCTGGTCAAAAGGACGCCTCCATTAAGGCTTCTCGAGGCTATAAAAGATGCGTACGAAGGGGGATCTCCCATGAGCTCGCACATTGCGAGAAAAGTTGTAACGGTGTTCCAGCAGCACACCAATCCCCTTTTCCCCGACTCCCAGTTCGACCTGACGCAAAGGGAAAAAGAGGTTTTAACGGGACTAGCCGAAGGGAGCAGCTATCTGGACATAGCGCAGTCGCTTTTTATCAGCCTTGATACAGTGCGTCATCACATAAGGAACATATACAGAAAGCTTCACGTGCACTCCCAGTCCGAAGCCGTAGCCAAAGCATTAAGAAAAGGATTAATATAGAGAAAACTTTTACAATTTTTCCAGTGAGACCGGAGCCCCATTTCCTGACTGGCATATAGAAGGAAGATATTCCCAATACATCGGGAGCCCATGAATTGCTTTAAGTAACATGGCCAACCCGCTTAGTACAGAATAGTTTTGTTCTCTATTGCCAATTTCTCAAAGCTTCCTTAGTCTTACTTCCAAAGTAGTTTGGCTTTGGGTTCCGGTTTGGTTTCTGAGTGTGACGCTGCCATCCTCGGAGTGCAGCAGACTGCTTAAAAGTAAAAGAACCGGGATAA
Source organism: Ignavibacteria bacterium (assembly GCA_025612375.1). Taxonomy (NCBI): domain Bacteria; kingdom Pseudomonadati; phylum Ignavibacteriota; class Ignavibacteria; species Ignavibacteria bacterium. Next base: position 54,714 of record JAAXKN010000016.1, on the reverse strand, counting down.
TTGGTAATACCCGGTTCTTTAGAAAATCAATTACATGTATTCTCATTTAAGGAGGGTCATTTTGATTGATTTCTCAAAGGAATTGTTTTCTGAAATGACGTGAATTCTGCAGACGTATATTCCGCTTGGAAGACTGGCGGCATTGATATTTGTTTTATGAATTCCCGCAGGCTTTTCACCGCTGAAAACATGCATTACCTCTTTTCCCAGCATATCGTAGACTTTAAGCTCCACATGGCCGGAATAAGGCATATTATAGCTAATTGCAGTAGAAGGGTTGAAAGGATTGGGATAGTTCTGAAGGAGGTTGAAATCCTCAGGACTTACATTTTTTTCTTCTACTGCGTCTGTGAGCTTCTTATAGGAATACAAAGTTGCTTTCCCCTTCGAATTACGATCATTATAGTCAGGCCAATTAGGCTCATGAACAAATACTTCGTCATATCCGTCTCCGTTTATATCTCCAATAATTGAACTGTATTCAGAGTAGCGGAACCATTTATCGTTTCCAATCATTCCGAAATCATCTGTAGTATCAATTGTACTGCTGCCAAAGTAACCATGAATCTTCCCGACCATTACTTCTTGGTTATTTAGGTAATTTGCGTCTCCTATTAAGAAGTCATCATACCCATCACCATTAATATCACCTCCTGTACCCAAACCTAAAGAGTGGAAATTACTACCATCTATAGTCACAATGCTGTCTTTCGCAAGATATATATATACATTTGGACCGCCAACAATAATAAATTCATTCTGACCGTCTTTATTCAGATCACCCGCATTTCTAATGTCCATTCCGAAGTACGAACCAGTCTTATAAATAGGGTCAGTGAGTATTTGGGCTGGTTTATCATTTAACGGATTTCCGCCATAATAAAGATACACTCTTTCTCTTTCGTTATCCGGCATACTTACAAGAAAGTCATCGAATCCATCATTATTATAATCCCCAATACCGGTCATCTGTCTCCCAAATGAATGAGGGGCTAATGAATCCTCTGGGCACGCAAACTTAAGAATAGGAGTACTTGATAAGGTTCTGCCTCCTGAAAAGGCATATATGAATCCTTCACCATTATTCCAGTTGTAAGGGGATGCGATCATAAAGTCTCCATAACCGTCGCCATTTATATCCCCTATGTTCTCACCCAAGGTGAAGAGCATATTAAAGTAATAAGGAAACTTGAAGAAAAATTTTGGGACTGTATCAAGATCTTTACCTCCGAAATAGATCCTAAAAATGTCTGATGTATATGGATAATTAGGATCTGCAGTATCATGCTCAGCTGTCATCAGGTCAGCATATCCGTCACCATTTACATCTCCAACATTCATACTGCTCCAGCATTTGAAAATATGTGCAGGCTTTAATTCCTTCAGATTTTCAGATCCATAATAGAGTTCAGTATGACTGCGGTAAGTAACAATAAAATCATCCAGACTATCTCCATTTATGTCTCCAAGACCTGAAGTCCTGGCTAATGCATCTGCAAATGAAGAGCCGTGGAATGATGTGACATAATAAAGACTGTCCTGAGGGAAGACATCTGAAGCAATTAACTGAAAAAGAATAGCGAAGAATAAAACGGTAGATTTTTTCATAAGATGCTCAACTAAGAAATATTTTAGTCTTAAACTAGAAAAAATTAATTAAATACACCGGCATATATAAGGCCCATGCCTCTATGGTATTTATGGTCCTATTAACTTTTTTCTTATATATTATATATGGTGACAAAGAGCGTTTTCGGAAATTTTTTTGAAAATTTTTCATTTTTTTTGCTTTGGTTGGCATATCATTTTACCAAAAGGATCTTTGACAAGATGGAATGTTCAATAAAAACCTTAAATACGCCTGAAATGAGCACTTTTGTCCGAATTAACTCACCAGATATTCTATCGTAGCCTTATAAGACTGAAATGCCTGACAACTGAATGAGATTGCCTGCGGCCCTGACAAATCTCTATCATCTAACTTCAATAACTTTTCCCACTTCCATACTCATCTCCTAAAACACCTCCGCCTTTACTTCATTTCATCCCCCTAAATCTGCGCTTCAGTCCGCTTATACGGCGCCTCGGTCCAATTGCTCTTTTTCTGTCTTTCAGCAAATCTTAAATTTTACCTGTCACTTTATTCCTGCACATTAAATTATGGGGCGCTATATGAAAAAGATGAAAGTAACCTTAAGCCTGACAGCTATCGTTGCAGTTATTATCGCTATACTCTTCATGAATAAGGCTTCAAGAGAATCACAGGTGGAAAAATCTGTAACCACCGATAAAATTACCGTGTCCGTCGAACCCGCTCAGGAAGAAACTGTTTCCGACGAGCTCTCAATTATCGGCACCATTCAGTCAAATAACGACGTAATGGTCGTCTCCGAAACCCAGGGAAGAACATTAAAGGTCTTCTTTAAGACGGACGACTACGTGCGCGAAGGGACCCCCCTGGCTCAGGTCGATGATGAACTTAAAAAAGCCGCCTATACGACAGCTAAGGTCAACTTCGAAAAGGCTAAAAAGGACCTCCAGAGAATGGAAGCTCTCTTTAAGGAAAAAAACATATCGGATTCCGACCTTGAAAACGCCCGCCTCGCAGCCTCTGCCGCCGAGGCACAGTTTATTGCTGCCCAAAGGACGCTTAACGACACAAAAATCAAGGCTCCTATCTCCGGCATCATTGCAGATAAATTCATCAACCCCGGCACCATGGTCGGCCCCGGCACACCGGTTGCCAATATTATAGATATATCAAAACTCAAAGTCAGGGTTAACGTGCCTGAACGCGACGTCTTCAGGCTTAAGACCGGAGAGACAGCCATCCTTACTACCGACGTTTACCCGGGCACGGAATTAAAGGGGAAAATTGAAACTATCAGCTCCAAATCCGATAACGCGCATACCTATCCGGTTGAAATCGTTCTTCCTAATAACTCACGAACTCCCCTCAAGGCGGGTATGTTCGCGCAGGTCCGATTTACAAGCATTACAAACAGACAGTCTCTTACAATTCAAAGAGGCGCTATCGTAACCAGCATAAAGAATCCTAAAATTTTTGTCGTCGAAAACGGCGTGGCAAGACTGAGGGATATTATTGCAGGCAAAGAAACTAACAGAAGAGTCGAGGTCCTTGGCGGACTCAGGCATGGCGAAAATGTCGTCGTAAGCGGGCAGAATAACCTGAGCGATAACGCCCGGGTAACTATAAATTAATCAGCCGGCTTTAGGCATATGCCTCTAAGCATACTAAGATAAGGAACTATAAAATGACGATTACAGAATTATCTATAAAAAGACCTCCGCTTGTAATAGTAATTTTTACTGTGCTGGCTGTACTGGGTTATTTCAGCTACAATCAGCTCCGCTACGAGCTGATCCCCGACGTTACTCCTCCCTATGTTACCGTAATGACTACGTATCCCGGAGGCTCCCCGAATGAAGTTGAAACTTCAATTACTAAAGTCGTGGAAGACGCGGTTTCAAGCGTGGATAAAATTAAAACCATTCAAAGCAGCTCTTTTGAGGGCGTGTCTTTCGTATTTATTGAATTCACCCAGTCGGCAGACGTCAACATCGCCCTGCAGAACGTGCAGCGTAAGGTCGGCGAAATTGTTAACCAGCTGCCCTACAGCGCTAAAACCCCTGTAGTCTCGAAGTTCTCACTTACAGAGCTCCCGATACTAAGAATGGGCGTTACGGCTGATATGGAACCGAATGAATTCTACCAGTTCATGAAGGACAAGGTTAAACCCCAGATATCCAAACTCGCAGGAGTGGGACAGGTAACTTTTGCCGGGGGCGAGGAAAGAGAAATCAGAGTAAACCTCGACCTCGAAAAGCTGAACTCATACAACATACCCGTCCTGCAGATCCTTCAGGCAATAAAAAGCTCTAATATGGATTTCCCTGTAGGTAAGATCAAGGATGCCGACGGGCAGTACATCGTAAGGGTATCAGGCAAATTCTCCTCTCTTGAAGAACTTAAAAACCTTATTGTCAGCCGCTCTGAGGCCGGAGGTAACATAAAGCTTCAGGACGTGGCCGAGGTCGAAGACGGTACAAAAGAAGCCGAGAGCTACGCCAGGCTCAATGGCAAAAGCGCCCTTGGCGTGCTGGTGCAGAAACAGACCGACGCCAATGCAGTTGAAGTAAGCCGCCTTGTTAATCAGGAGCTTAAAAAAATTGAAGCCGCAAACGCTGGCATGAAACTGAAGTTCGACGTGGCGCAGGACCTTTCTGGCTTTACTCTCGAAGCGGCACACGCCGTAAATAAGGACCTTATGATTGCCGTTGTGCTTGTGGCAATTGTAATGCTTATATTCCTCCACAACCTCAGGAACTCCCTTATCGTAATGGTTGCCATACCGGCGTCACTTGTTTCTACTTTTATAGGAATGTACGCCTTCGGTTTCTCCCTTAACCTTATGACGCTCCTGGCGCTTTCACTCGTAATCGGCATACTCGTTGATGACTCAATTGTGGTACTTGAAAATATCTACCGCCATATGGAGCTCGGGAAACCGCAGCGCCAGGCAGCACTCGAAGGAAGAAATGAAATAGGTTTTGCCGCCCTCTCAATTACGCTTGTGGACGTTGTGGTGTTCCTTCCCCTTGCACTTATTCAGGGACTCATTGGCGACATTGTGCGGCAGTTTGCACTTGTTGTGGTCGTATCCACACTCTTAAGCCTTTTTGTTTCCTTTACTATTACTCCTATGCTTGCCTCCCGCTTTACCCGGCTGCAGCGTCTTACAAAAGATACCGCAATGGGACGCTTCGGCATGTGGGTTGAAAAAGCTTTTGATAAGCTTACTGAAAAATATACCCAGGCCTTGAAACTCGGATTGAAGAACAGCTGGAAGGTTATTGCCCTTGCAGGCTTCCTCCTCGTATTCTCTATTGCACTTGTTCCTGCCGGATTCATCGGCTCGGAGTTCATGCCGCCGTCCGACCGCGGCGAGCTCTCAGTTATTATGGAACTCCCGGAAAGAATAAACCTTGAAGAAACCAATCAGATCACTCTTCAGGCCGAAAGGATGATCTCAAAGATGCCCGAGGTTAGTAAAGTATTTGCAAACGCGGGTGCCTCGTCAGAAGGCTTTATAGGATATACTTCAAACAGCGTGGCAGAACTTAACGTGTCGCTTGTTCCAAAGACCCAGAGGACAAAAAGCGATATACAGGTAAGCCGCGAAATAAAGGAAAAGCTCCTGCAGATACCGAGCGTTAAACCGAGGGTCAGCCCAATAGGCATGTTCGGCAGCTCCGATATGGCCCCCATTGCCCTGCTTATAAGCGGCCCCGATTTTAACGAGGTTGAAAACGTGGGCAAAATGCTCAAAGAGGCCGTCCGGAAAATCCCCGGCACGGCAGACGTCCGCATCAGCAGCGGCGAGGGAAAACCTGAAACCCGTGTTGAAATCAACCGCGAGAAAATGGCCGCACTCGGCATCGGATTAGACCAGGTTGCAGCCACACTCAGGGTTGCCTTTACGGGCGATGACGAATCTAAATACCGCCAGGGCAACGATGAATACGATATAAGAATCGTTTTCGATCAGTTCGACCGCAACAATACTTCCGACCTCGGAAAGATAACTTTTATGAACACCCGCGGCGAAAAAATCGAGCTCTCACAGTTTGCTAATATTTATCAGACTATCGGCCCCACACAGCTTTCAAGAAAAAACAGGACCGCCGCAATCTCACTTTTATCGCAGGCTGTAGGCCGCCCGAGCGGAGACATAGCTGAGGATATTAAAAAGGAACTCGCAAAGCTGAAGATCCCATCTAATATAGAAGTTACTTTTGAAGGCGACGTGCAGATGCAGGAAGAGTCCTTCGGAAGCCTCTTCATTGCCCTCATGGTGGGAATCCTTTTTGTTTACCTCATCATGGTGGCGCTCTATAACTCTTTTGTCTACCCCTTCATTGTCCTTTTCTCTATTCCTGTGGCAATAGTTGGAGCGCTCCTGGCAATGGGACTGTTTATAAAATCACTCAACATATTCTCCATACTCGGCATTATCATGCTCGTGGGACTCGTGGGCAAGAACGCCATTCTGCTCGTTGACCGTACGAACCAGATGCGCGCCGAAGGCATGCCCATGCGCGATGCACTTATTGATGCGGGACAGACAAGACTAAGGCCTATTTTAATGACTACATTTTCTATGGTCTTCGGTATGCTTCCTATTGCAATCTCCATGGGTGCAAGTTCCGAACTGAAATCGGGCCTTGCCACGGCTCTTATCGGAGGCCTTATCAGTTCACTCCTCTTAACGCTTATACTTGTTCCTGTAATTTATATTAAGGTTGAAAACCTTAAGACGAAGGTTATGAACTTTATCCAGAGGTTTAAGGAAAAAGGACAAAAGGAAGAAAAAACTCCCGAAGAAAAATACTCCCAGCCCGTGGAAGAAGAAGAGCCCGAAAATTTCAGCTTCAGAAAAATGCTGAAAGGCTTCAGTATTTTTGTCTTAATACTAATAGCACTTTCTTCCTCTTCTTACGCTCAGAGTGTAAGAAGGCTTTCTCTTAAGGATGCCGTTGCAATTGCGCTTGAACAGAACAGGGACCTTAAGGTTGCCTATTACGACAAAGAGAAAAACGAGCAGAGGGTAAAGGAAGCATACGGAAATGCAATGCCCACTATTACAGGATCGGGCCAGTACACAAGGAACCTTCAGCTTCCTGTTTTCTATATGCCGAGCTTTTCATTCGACCCACAGGTGGGGCTCACCATGGGCCCCAGCCAGCCGATGGAAATAGGCCTTAAGAATAATTTCTCGGGCACAATAAGCGCCGAATGGCCGCTTTACCAGGGAGCAATTTATGCCGGCATCAGGGCCGCCAGAATTATCGATGAGATCAGCTCTGAAAACATAACAAACACCCGCGCCTTAACAATTACAGAGGTTAAGAAGGCATACTATAATATTCTTATAGTAAAGGAACAGTTTAACCTGCTTGAGCAGAGCATTAAAAGAGGCAGGCAGGCACTTAAGGATGTTAAACTCTTATACCAGCAGGGACTTGCAGGCGAGCTCGATACATTAAGGGCTTTTGTTGCGGTTGAAAACCTGAAGCCTATGCTGATAAAGACTGAAAACGGTATCTCAATTGCAAAATCTTATCTCGGCAACCTCCTGGGATTGTCTGCGGGCGAAACAGTTGAACCTTTGGATTCACTTACTGCCGGGGAGCTGTTAAGGCAGTACGACTTTTCCGGAGCGTCCACAGAAGAAGCCTTGAATAAGCGTCCTGAACTCAGCCTTCTGGACCTTCAGATTAAGGCCAATGATGAACTAATTAATGCGGAAATTGCAGGGCACATGCCTACACTTGCCGCATTCGGACAGCTTCAGGCAGTGCTCCAGGCAGACAACTATAAATTCAACCAGCGCTGGCCCGCAAGCGCAGTAATCGGGCTTAATCTCTCAATTCCAATTTTTTCAGGCTTTAAGACTGAGGCCAAAATTGAGCAGGCAAGAATTGAAAAGAAAAAGCTTGAGACACAGTTTGACAACCTGAAAGATTTAATTGTAACGGATGTCAAGGTCAACACTTCAAGCGTCGAAGAAGCGCATAAAAGAATAGAAGCGCAGACACAGACGGTAAAGTCGGCCGAAAGGAGCTATGAGTTAACAAGAAGCCGCTGGCTTAAAGGTGTAAGCCGCCAGACGGAGCTTTTTGACGCCGAGCTTGCCTTAACACAGGCAAAAACAAATTACCTCCAGGCCGTTTACGATTACCTGGTAGCCGGAGCCGAACTCGAAAAATCCCTCGGTCGCGCCGGAAGATAATGAGTGCAGGTCCTCGGGTCTCTGCCCTTGGACCTCGAACCTTGAACCTTGAACTAAAAAAGTGTTAATTTGAAATGGAAAATCAGAGGAATTCCCGGGCTGATACCCGGAACGATATTAATATGCTTAAAAGCTACAGGAATTATATAAGGGAAAACAAATCCTACGTTTTCGACAGGAGCTTCCGCTTCATCGGGATGCCTGTAATCGGAGTGTTTGTTTACCTTATAATCCTTGTTTCAACCCCCATCCCTACCGGGGAATCCTTCTCCTTCTGGCCCCATGTGCTTGGCGATTTAATTGTTGCCGTTGCAATTTCCATTCTCGTATGGGAAGGCAACCTTAAGATCAACGACAGAATTGGAAAACACTACGACTGGTACACTCAGCCCAGGAAAAGACTTCTCTACCAGATACTCTTTAATACAGTTTATACTGTTTTTGTCATTCTGGGAGCCATCCTTCTTTATACTAAAATAATGGATTACCCGCTCCAGAAAGCAATGCCATTTATCAGGCTCACGATGCTCATCGGCGTAATTATTTTTCTTTTAATCGACGCTATTTATATAGGCTCACACTTTTTCCGCCAGTGGGAAAAATCGCGATTCGAATCCGAGGAGCTCAAACGCCAGAACCTGCAGTCGCAGTTCGACGCCCTTAAAAACCAGGTCAATCCCCATTTCCTCTTTAACAGCCTGAATACTCTTGCAACGCTTATCTCAGAGGATCAGAAACTGGCAGAGGAGTTTGTGCAGAGAATTGCAAGCGTCTACCGCTACGTCCTGCAGAATAAGGACAAGGAGCTCATTGAGCTTGAAGAAGAATTAAATTTCATAAAAGCTTTTCTTTTTCTTCAAAGCGTCCGCTTTGGCGAAAACCTTACCGTAGAACTTAAAGTCCCGGCAAATTTTACCAGGTACTATATTGCGCCTTTAACACTTCAGATGCTGGTTGAAAATGCAATAAAGCATAATATTATTTCTTCTGAAAAACCTCTTGAAATACATATCTGCGTCGACGATAATAATATGCTTGTTGTAAGTAACAATCTGCAGAAGAAAAAAAATTCCGGCACTTCCACCGGAATAGGACTCGTGAATATTCAGCAGAGATACGACCTTCTTGTAAAAAAGAATATAGAAATTCTTAATGATGATTCTCATTTTACAGTTAAAATCCCTTTAATCAAAGAGAAGCCCGCTCATGAAAATACTAATTATTGAAGATGAGGCTCCCGCTTCAAGAAGACTTAAGAAACTGCTTTCAGAGCTGGAACCCACGGCTGAAATTGAAGGCGGCCTGGAAAGCGTGGAGGCTTCGGTTAAGTGGCTTAAGAATAATCCTGCGCCCGATTTAATATTTATGGACATTCAGCTTTCAGACGGACTCAGCTTCGAAATATTTAACAGTGTGAGTGTCGACAGCCCCGTTATTTTCACTACCGCCTACGATGAATATGCAATTCAGGCATTTAAGGTTAACAGCATAGATTACCTCTTAAAGCCTATAGACACTGAAAGCCTTGCCGCAGGAATCGATAAATACAGGAAGATAAGAAACGTTTATTCCGTCCAGTACAGGGCCAATGAAATTGCGGAGCTCTTAAGATCCATTACCCCGGCGCGCCCTGTGTATAAGTCGAGGTTTCTTATAAAGTCAGGCACAAGCATGCTGGTCATACCGGCCGGCGAAATAGCATATTTTTATGTTGAAAATAAAATCACTTACCTCGTAGGACGCAACGGTAAAAGACATCTTACGGATCACTCGCTGGACGAACTTGAAGAGCTCCTGGATCCTCAGCACTTCTTCCGCGCCAACAGAAAATTTATCGTGCATATAGATACAATTGAAAGCGCGGCCCCGGCCTTCGGTGGAAAACTTAAGCTCAGGCTCCTGCAGAAAACTGATGAGGAAATAGTTGTAAGCCGCGAAAGGGCTTCGGCATTCCGTGAGTGGCTGGATAAATAAGATTACTTTGGAATTGTAAAATAGAAGGTCGAACCCTCTCCGGGCTCAGACTCCACCCAGATCCGGCCCCCGAAGTTTTCCACAATTTTCTTGCACAGCGCAAGCCCTATTCCCGTTCCCGGATATTCACTCCTGTCGTGCAGGCGCTGAAATATGCTGAAGATCCTCTGGCTGAACTGCGGGTCTATTCCAATGCCGTTATCTTTAACCATAAAGCGCCACTCGGTCTGCCCGGGGCTGCAGCCTATGTGGATTTCAGGAGCCTTATCACCTCTGAATTTTATTGCGTTTGAAATGAGGTTCTCAAAAAGCTGCACTATCTGACCTGTCTTTGCCTGAATTACCGGCAGGTTTTCACGCCTTATAAAAGCGCAGCTTTCATTTATTTCAGGCTCAAGACCCTTTAGGGCCTTATCGAGCGCGGTATTACAGTTTACAGCTTCAAGGTTACTGTCACTCGAAGTGCGCGAAAACTCAAGCAGGTCGCGTATAATACTCTGCATTCTTTTAGCGCCTTCAACTGCAAAGTTTATGTACTCGTCGGCAGTCTGATCCAGCTTATCGTGATATTTTTTTGATAACAGCTGCGTAAAGCTTGCAACCATTCTTAAAGGCTCCTGAAGGTCGTGCGAGGCAACGTAGGCATACTGCTCAAGCTCACGGTTTGAACGCTCCAGCTCAGTAAGCGTCTTTCTCAGCTTCTCCTCATCCTGCATCAGCTTTGTAATGTCCTGGTTTACAAGTATTACGCTTTCAACGGTTTTGTAGTCATTAAAAATCGGTATCGCGGAATTCATAATAGTCCTGCGCGTCCCGTCTGATGAGATGATGTCAATAACCTTATCCATTATCACCTCGCCGTCTTTCAATGCCTTAAGTATCATCCATTCTCCGGGCTTAATTTCCTCTCCTGAGTCTGTCCACCACCCCTTGAAAGAAGCCAGCTCGGTGGAATCCATCCTTTTAATATTGCCCCAGATCTTCTTGAATGCCTGGTTTGAAAGTATAATTTCGCCTTCTTTATCTATAAGCCCCAGTCCCACTGGAATAATATCCACAACGCTTCTAAGGAGCACCTCCTGCTGGTGAAGCATTGTTTCAGATTCCCGGCGCCTGCGCCTTATTTCGGATTCACGGATCTCCCTGTCGAGTGCGGGAACAAGCCTGGTAAGGTTTCCTTTCATCACATAATCATGAGCCCCGGCCTTCATCGCTTTGACGGCAGTCTCCTCGCCTATTGTGCCGGAAACAATTATAAAGGGAATATCGAGATTTCTTTTCTTCACAATCTCAAGCGCGGCAAGGGCGTTAAATGCCGGAAGCTGGAAATCCGAAATTATGGCATCCCAGGACTGCCTGTCCAGGGCTGCCGTCATTGCGTCTCCATCCATTACAGTTTCACTGTATACATTCAAGCCGCTTTTCTTCAGCTTTAATTTCAGAAGCTCTGCATCATCCTCATTGTCTTCAATAAGCAGAATGCGGATCTGGCTCTCCAAACTAATTCCCTCCTGTGCCATAAGGCAGTTCATTTATTATCAGCCAGTAAGGCCCCAGACAGCTTATAAGCTGTACAAACTCATTAAAATCAACCGGTTTAATTACATAGCTGTTTATGCCCAGGCTGTAGCTGCTCATTATATCGTTCCTGTCGTTTGACGTCGTCAGCACTACAACGGGAAGGAGCTTTGTCTCCGGGTTCCCTCTAAGCTGCCTTAGTACTTCAAGGCCGTTCAATCCGGGCAGATTCAGGTCCAGGAGTATTACTGCAGGCATCCTCTTATTGTCCCTTCCTGAATACTCTCCTCTTGCGAAAAGATAATCGAGAGCTTCAAAACCGTTACGGGCGACAACAACCTCATTATTAATGTTATTTTTTTTCAGAGCAAGGAGTGTCAGCTCCTCGTCATCCTGATTATCTTCCACAAGCAGTATGATCTTGTTTTCCAATTTCTTTTAGCCGCTGATATTTTTAATAATGTATGTGTTTAAACATTAAATTTCAGGAGAAAAAATTGGACGTTGCATTTATTTCTTAAGATTCCGGCTGCTGCAGATAAAAATAGAAAACTGCCCCTTCACCCACTTTCCCCTCGGCTTTTATGCTTCCGCCGTGCCGGTGTATGATCCTCTGAACTATCGCAAGGCCTATACCCGTGCCTTCAAATTCTTTCGGCGTATGCAGGCGCTGGAAGGGCATGAACATCCGGTCTTTAAATTGCTCATTAAAACCCGCACCGTTATCGCGTATAAAGAACTGAGGCCTTCCGTCAATTACCGTTTGGCCAACTTCAATTTCTGCATTTTCATGCTTTGCTGTAAACTTCCAGGCGTTCCCAATGAGATTCTGCAGCATTATCCTGATAAGGTTTTCATCGGCTTTTGCCTTCAGGCCGGGTTGAATAATAAAATTAACCTGGCGCCCGGGCTCATTCCTCTGAAACTCCTCTGCAATTTCATGTGAAATGGAAGAAATATCCACTTCCGTAATTTTCATTTCAGCCCTCGAAAGACGCGACAGGTTGAGCATGTCATCTATTAAAATACCCATGCGCTGGCTTGCATTGCGTATCCTCTGAAGATAGTTCTTCCCCTGCTCATCCAGCCTGGCGGAGTAGTCTTCCAGAAGCGAGAGGCTGAAGCCGTCGATCCCTCTTAAGGGGGCTTTTAAGTCGTGCGACACCGAATAGCTGAAAGCTTCCAGCTCCTTATTCATTTCATAAAGCTGATGCGTGCGTTCAAGTACCCTCTGCTCCAGGGTTTCATTTAACTCCCGGATTTCAAGTTCCGTCCTCTTCTTTTCAGTTATATCGGTATTCACCACCACTCCCCCTATTACAGTATCATCCATTCTTATAGGTGCCGCGGCTGTCCTTATAACAAGTTCTTTTCCTGTTTTAAGGTTCACAAGGTTTATTTCCGAAGCGGCAGTCTGCCCGTTAAGCGCCAGGGCAAATGGCATATTCAGCGGATTTACTTTCTCGCCCGTATCGGCATAGCTGGCCCTGATCTTATCATAAAAGTTCGGATCTTTATTTAGTTCATCAAGGCTGCTGATTCCAAGGAGCTCATAGGCTACAGAGTTAGCTTTTGTAAGACCCGTTTCATCTCCCACAAATACGGCGTCCGGAAGGCTTTCAAATATAGCGCTTAGCTCGGCAGCACGCCTGCGTTCAGATTCCAGGAGCCTCTCCTTTTCCTCCTCTGCTTTCTTTCTCTGCGCTACTTCGGCCCTCAGCTTCCTGTTTGCCTCCTCAAGCTGCGCGGTCCTCTGCAGGACTCTTTTTTCAAGATTTGCATTAAGGCGCGTAACCTCCTCCTGCGCCTTGTTTCTTTCCCGGATCTCAGCCTCCAGGTCATCGTTTGTATTCTGAAGCATTACCCTTCTTTCCTCAGAAAGCTTTGCATCCTGAATAATAGTAATAATGCGCGGCACAATAGGCGGCAGAGCCACGGCAGTTGCAACTGAAGCTACGGCGGTAACAAGCTTAATTCCGCCCGAAAGCCAGTAGTAAGCATCCCAGAGAGTTACAACATCCATCAGGTGCGTTGTACCGCAGGTAATGATAAAGATTCCAAATGCAATAAACATTTTGGCGAATGGGATATCTTTTCTCGTCTTATATATTAGCGCCCCCAGAGTAATAGTAATTGCCCAGTAGGAAAGCCCAATTAAAGAATCTGAAGAAGCATGAAGCCACACCAGATCCGGCGTCCAGAAGTAGCAGTTTCCGTGCGGCATATAATCCGCGCTGAAGAGGTTCTTCACGAGCTGCGGCCAGAAATATATGAGGGCCAGTGACGCAGCCAAAAGGCCGGTTTCATAACGCATTAAAAATATACGTATATACCTAAACATAGATCGTCTTTCTTAACCTGTTATATTCAATTTAAATCCGGGCCTTTAGACCGTTCAAGGTTAAAATGAGGGACGCCCCGCCTCCGGGAGCCATGTATTTTTCAGGCACTCGGCGCCAGGAACTGGGCGCCAGGAACCATTTCCTGGCGCCGCTCCGCTGATCTATTTACAATTGCATTATTATTTTCTAAATTGTTCTTCAACATGGGATTAAACACAATGAAAAATAAATGGATATTTATTGCCGCTATAATGGGTTTTCTCGGCGTGGCGCTTGGAGCCTTCGGCGCTCACGGGCTCAGAAATTACCTGGGGCCGCAGGATATTGAAACGTACAAAACGGGCGTTTTATACCACCTCATCCATAGCGCGGTGCTGCTTTCAATAGGATTCTACAACAATGAAAAATTAAACAAAGCCGCAGCCTTCATCCTTGCAGGAATAATACTTTTTTCATTCTCCCTTTACGCCTATGCCGTAACAGGCATAAAATTCCTGGCCTTCATCACCCCCTTTGGCGGCGTAAGCTTCCTCACAGGCTGGTCCCTTATCGCATACTACGGAATAAAAAAATAATCCTAAAAATAGCCACAATCCTCCTGTGAAAATCCGGGGCTAAAGCCCAAACGGGGAGAGGGGATTCCGCAATCCACGAGCTAAAAGCTCGCGGCAATTCATTCCCCTTCCTCCCGTCGGACGTCGGACGTTGGACGTCGGACCTTCCCTCCCGTCGGACGTCGGACGTTGGACGTCGGACCTTCCTCCCCGTCGGACCTTCCTCCCGTGGCTTAAAATTTGAATCATATTAATGTTAAATGGGATTTGTTGATGCAGGAAGTTGGAAAAACCGCGGAATAACCCTGTTTCCGCGCTTTTATTCGATTTCTTTTGAAGAGGCAATCACTTTTACAGGTAAATTTTACATGTACATGTTACATGTAGCCCAAAGAGGAACCAATAACCAGGAAATATTACAGATAAATTTTAACTAAATAAAACAATGCCGCCCGGATGCTGGAACCATCCGGACAGCTTAAGCGCAAACACCAAGGCGGGGTCAACTTTCACCACAAAGGGTGAAGTACGCCTTTTTGTTTGCTTGGCCTAAAATAATAAAATCCGCAACAAAAGGGGATAGTTCTATGAAGCTAAAAACTACAATTCTCATTCTGAGTCTCATAGCACTTCAGATCAGCCTCAGGGCACAGGAAAAATGCCTTACCGCGCTGAATCTTCAGGAGCTTACCACACAAAATCCGCTGCTGGCATCCGGCATAAATAACCTGGACAATTACGTACAGGAAAAGATGCCCGAAGCCTTAAATCAAATCAACTCAGGCCAGACCAGCCTTATCAGAATTCCCGTCGTCGTACACATCGTGTATAACCCGGCAGTGCCTGATGAAAATATCAGCGACCAGGATATCCAGTCGCAGATCAGAATACTGAATGAAAATTTCAGAAGAAGCCCCGGCGGCACTGATGCAATGATAGAATTCTATCTTGCCGATACAGATCCTTCAGGCAATCCCGCACTGGGCATCACCAGAACCGCCACAAGCCACGGCGCATTCTACTGGCAGGTTAAGGGCGGGAAGGATATGACCGCCGTAAAGTATTCCTCCATGGGCGGAATCGACGCATGGGATACGGGACTCTATCTTAATATATGGGTGTGCGACCTGATGTATAATATGGGTGTAACTTACGGCTACGCTCAGCTTCCTTTCTACTCCGGCAGTACACAGAGTGAACTTTATGAAAAAACGTCCGACGGCGTCGTAATCGACTATAAGGCCTTCGGCAGCGCAGGCTCTAAAAAATACCCCGGAGTAGACAGGGCCAGAACCGCTACTCATCAGACGGGGCACTGGCTGGGACTTAAAGACGCACAGACAAAAACACCGGACATGAAGCCTTCGGCAAACTATATGAACAGCAACCTCGACCAGAATACAAACTCATTTACAAAAGAACAGATTGCACTCATGAGAACTGTTCTGGCGGGTCCCAGAAATTCTCTTATCAACCGCTCACTTAATATTTCTGTAAACGTCGACCAGAGGCTTTCCGACAGCTCTTCAGTCGGCAGCATAGGGACGTGGGACGGCAGCTCTTTCGTCATGAAAAATAACCTCCCCGCGGCACTCAGCTTTAAGAAGGGCTCGTCTGTCGTTTTAAGGAGCGATAAGGAAGTTTATAATAACCAGAAATTCCACCACTGGACAGGCACCTCAGTAATGGATATTCAGCAGATAATAAATGTAGATAACTCCACGGGTAAATCCCTTACTTCACAGTTTGAACCTGTGTACGAAGGAGTTACTGTTAAAAACAGCCTGGAAGGAACTGAGGCCGCAGAAGGACAAATAGGCTTCAAGGATCCCTGGCTTATGGACTACAGGGATTCATCCTTTGCCGGTGAACTGAGAAACCAGGGAATGAATGCACCGGTGAAATACAAGACTTCTCCTTTTATGCCTTCATTTACTTTTCCTAATAACGGCGACCTGCATAAGGGAGTATTCTTAAACCTGACTCCTTCATCTTCCATCTATTATTCAGTAAAAGCTCCTGAAGCCCAGGATATTATGCTTAAGAGCGACGGGAAGCTTCATAAATTCTATTTCCAGAAATGGAACGGTAACGATGTAACTTTCGGAAATCAATTTTCAGCTGAAACTCCCCTTACGTTTACAAGCTCCAACTCCAAAGCAAACGCGCTCCTTAAAGGCACACACCTCTCAGACGACCCCAATGCCTTTACAGGTAACGGACAGAGAAAATTCATTATGACTCCTGATGGCTGCCTGCACCTCGTGTATTCAAGCATGGGAAAAGTATGGTACGAAGTAAGCAAGGATAAAGGACAGAGCTGGATTCTTATGAATGACGGAAAGCCTCTTGATGAAGGCCCGTCAAAACTTCCCTCCATCGATTACTTTGAAAACAATGTTGTAATTGCATGGCAGAGCATGAATACTTCAGGAACGTCTGATATAAAGCTCCGGGTATTCTCAAACCTTTCAGGCGAATATACCGCGCAGGCTCAAAGCATAATACCTATAGAAGGATCATATGACACTGATGCGTCACCTCTTGTTTCATGGGGATATGCAGGGAAAGCTGTCCTGCTCTGGGAGACAAAAGGAACCGGCGGATGCCTCACATATAAATATGGACAGATAAGCAGCGCCGGGATCTCATGGGGCACAGGCGGAATTATTCCGGGCACAGACAGCACTGCCGTAAACGCTGCAGTTTCATCTGCAAAGGATGCAGCCTCACAGAACATTTTCAACCTGGCATGGCAGCAGGGCGAAATGCCTTATGCAATGATATATTACATGAAGATGCAGTTTAACGATATGGGACTCCTTGATGAAAATGCGCTTCCCTTCTTCCTTTCCATCTATGCAAACTTCAACACCAACGTAAGCCCTTCCATTATATCCGTCTCCGGCGGAGGCGCAAGAATGGCGTGGAAAGGATATAATGAAATTGGTTCCGATTGGGGCGAGTATTATGTTGTACTTGCCAATCCCGACAATCCGTGGTATATGCAGTACTTTAACAAATATGCCGGACAGGTATATTCACCGCAGATAAGCATGGGAAGCGATACTTATATAGTAGGATGGAGCGAACCGAATGGAAGCCGTTATGAAGCCGTCTGCACAAACAGCAGCACCTCAATAGGACTTAAATCCATAACAGGCACCGACGGGCGCAATATTCAGATCAATAACGGCGGCATGAGCAATGAGATGTTTGTAACAGCATTGCATTCAGAAAATCTGAGTGCTCCATTCCCCTTCATGCAGTCGGAAGCAATCGGCACACCCGCAGCAAATAAAACGTCTGAACCATTGTCCGGCAGAACAGTAGGACTAGTAAAAGATAATGCCCAGTTCTATCTCACGCTTGCAAACATTCACTCGGGCGGAATGAATATTCATTTTAATGAAGTAGGAAATAAAAAAATTAATTCAGCATTTACAAAATATCTTGAGACAGAGCCTTTCATGCTCAGTGATAACTCCGGTCTTTCATTTACAGTCCGCTGCGGGCTTAAGGATTCCATTGCAGCAGTAAAAGTTTTGAAAGACGGAAACTATGCATCCTTCAAAGTTGAAATGGTTGATGATGCATCAGGCAATGTAATTGGAAAATATTTTGATGCGAAGCTCATGAAAGAAAACCTTTTCAGCATGAAAGAATCGCAATACAATGTAAACGCAGAAGGAATAGGAAACAGGCTTGTACAGTTAAGAATAATTTCAGATGAAAACATTGGTGCGGAATATTTTATTGCCGACCGTTCAACGGGTAAAGAGGCAGTATTAACTGAGTCAGTGACATCAATGAACGTAAATTACTCAGGCGCAATACAAGTAAAAGAATATTCATTATCACAGAATTATCCTAATCCCTTTAATCCTTCCACAGTAATAAACTATGAAGTGCCGAAGGCATCAAAGGTAACGCTCAAAGTTTACGACGTGTTAGGAAAAGAAATTTCAGCATTAGTTGACGGGTACAAAGAAGAAGGAAGATACCAGGTTCAGTTCAATGCAAAAGACCTTCCGAGCGGAATATACATTTACAGTTTAAGAGCCGGCGAATACACCTCAGTGCGTAAGATGATGCTTCTGAAATAATTAGTCACCTGGAAGGTCAGTTCAAAGGCAGAGGTTCTTACTCCGGAACCTCTGCCTTTTTTATACCAATCCCTCTTCAGAGTCCAGGCGAGAAAGAAACCAATCCTGCTGCCGTTGCCTTACCGTCGGACGTCGGACGTCGGACCTTTTATTACTTCACCACCCTAAGTCTGAAATATACTTCCTCCGGCGAGAAGATCCCCGCGAAAAATCTTTCGTACATCACGGGCTCTATATTCAATATCGGATCCATCCACTTTAAGGGGGCAAAATGCGAGGTTATAAACCTCTTCTCTATTATCTCAAACTGCGCCTTGCCTTCGTAATTCGTACGGTGCGTCAGCTTCCACTTCTCATAAAACTTCAGCTTACGGTTACCTATGAACTCGTAATTGTCAAACGTCCTGATGGAAAACGGAATCTTGTGATCCGGCTCCCCAAAATACTTCGTGTTCAGGAAAAATGGCGCGTAAACAATTATCGTCGCGTTCGGCTTTGCTATCCTGTAAAGCTCTGTTACCGTCTTGTGAAAACTGTCCAGATGCTCCAGTACATGCGAGGCAAATATCTCATCAAATGTATTATCCTCAAAAGGATACGGAAACGTATTTATGTCGTGGATCATATTGCCCCCGTAATCCACTATGTCCAGATTTATGTATCCCTCTTTTAAGTCCCTTCCGCAGCCGAGATTCAGTTTCATATTCTATGCTTCCATTTTTTGAAAATTTGCCCGATTTTTTCCGTAAAACATAAGGCGAAACTTCCGAAAAGTCAAAGGTTAATACCGCTTTTAATACCCGCTCAGGCATAAATGGCTTTAATTAAACTCTTTAGCTCCATACTTTGTCTAATATACAGATTAGATGAAAGATGAAGTAAGTTTAAGATGAATGAGAAAAGAGTATGGAAAAGAACAAAGTATCACGTAAGATAATCGTAATTTCAGCGGTTTCACTCCTCATAATTGCCGCGGTTTCCTACTATCTCTTTGCTTCCGGTAAAAACGATAAGGACACCTACAGATTCGTTAAAGTCCAGAAAGGAAGCATCGAAGAGCTGGTCTCAAGTACGGGAGTGCTTAACCCGGTCGTAACAGTCCAGGTGGGAAGCCAGGTTTCAGGCACAATTTCCAAGATTTTCACCGACTTTAACCATAAGGTCAAAAAAGGCGACCTGATAGCACTGATTGATACCACCTTCCTTTCGGCTTCTGTCCGCGACGCTCAGAGCAGCCTCGATAAGTCTCAGGCCCAGTTTAATCAGGCGCAGAAGGACCTCGACCGCGTTAAAGTAATGGTAGAGAAAAACCTGGCCGCACAGACGGACCTTGAAACGGCACAGTATAATTACGCCGTTGCCCGGGCCTCGGTTAAATCGGCTCAGGCCAGCCTCGACAGGGCGAAAATTAACCTGAAATACGCTAAAATTACCGCTCCCATCAGCGGGACCGTAATAGCAAGGAATGTGGACGTGGGACAGACCGTGGCCGCAAGCCTGCAGGCCCCTACACTCTTCCTTATTGCTAACGACCTCTCACGTATGCAGATCATAGCTAACGTGGACGAAAGCGATATAGGTCAGATCAAGGATGGACAGAATGTGACATTTACCGTCCAGGCCTACCCCGATAAAACCTTTGAAGGCCTGGTCCAGCAGATAAGACTCCAGCCTACAACTATTCAGAACGTCGTTAATTATTCCGTGGTCATTAACGTTAATAACGACGAGGGCTACTTAATGCCCGGCATGACGGCTACAATTAACTTCCAGATCGCCCATGCCGATGACGTCCTTAAGGTACCTAACGCGGCTCTCCGCCTGAGGCCGACAGCTGAAATGATCGCCCAGATCAGATCATCCTACAATCAGAACGGCAGGAACGACTCTTTAAGCCGCACAGGCAATAATGGCGGAAACTATGCCGGACAGAACAGCACAGCACAGAACGGTTCCCAGTACGGAAATGGACAAATGCCGCAGGGGCAGAATGGACAAAGACATAATGGCGCAATGCTCTGGTACGTAGACGCCCAGGGTAAGCTCGCTGCAGTGAGGGTCCGTACCGGACTTACCGACGGCCAGTTCACGGAAGTTAAGTCGGATAAGATCTATGACGGAATGGACGTAATCTCCGGAATCGTCTCCTCAGCTTCGGCAAGTAGCCAGACACCTCAGGGCAGCCCGTTCCAGCAGAACAGATCTATGGGCGGCGGAAGAAGAGGAGGATTCTAAAAATGAAATGGAGTGATTTTATTCAGGTCGCCGTAGGCTCGATATTAAAGAATAAGATGCGCAGCCTCTTAACAATCCTGGGCATTATTATAGGCGTTGCAGCCGTTATCGTAATGGTCGCAATCGGCCAGGGCGCACAGGCAAGAGTCGAAAGCCAGATCGCGGGCCTGGGCACTAACCTTATTATAGTCTTCCCCGGTTCCATCCGTACTGGAGGCGTAAGCATGGGCGGAGGTTCCAATACCCGCCTTACGCTTGATGACGTCGATAAGCTTAAAGCCAATACCACCCTCCTTGCCGGAGTCTCACCGATCATCAGGGCTCCGGGACAGGTAATTGGAGGCATCGGGAACTGGAATACCTCTACAATGGGCGTGTCTGCCGACTATCCCGAGATCAGGCAGTGGTCACTCTCCTCCGGCGACTTCTTTACAATTAACGACGTCAGAACAAACGCCAAGGTCGCCGTCATCGGTCAGACAGTTGCACAGAACCTATTCCCCGACCAGGACCCGGTCGGCCAGGAGATCAGAGTCCGCGAGGTCCCTTTTAAGATCATCGGCGTTATGGCCGCCAAGGGGCAGAATGCCATGGGGCAGGACCAGGATGACATCATACTCGCCCCGTACACAACTGTGCAGAACCGCCTTAGCGGGTTTAAGAATATACAGCAGATCCTCTGCAGTGCCCTCTCACCTGATGCTATGGATGAGGCACAACAGGAAATTACTACCGTCCTTAGGGAAGCGCACAAAATTCAGCCGGGAGAAGATGACGACTTTACCGTGCGCAACCAGACCGATATCGCCAGTACGGCACAGGAGACAACAAGAGTCCTTACAATCCTCCTTGCCTCAATTGCCAGCGTTTCAATGATCGTAGGCGGAATCGGCATTATGAATATTATGCTCGTTTCAGTTACAGAAAGAACCCGCGAGATCGGCATAAGACGCGCCATCGGAGCCAAAGGAAGCGATATACTTACACAGTTCCTTTTTGAAGCCGTGGTCCTTAGCCTTTCAGGCGGAATCCTCGGCGTCCTCTTCGGCTTTATTGCAACTCAGATCGTAAGCTTCTTCAGCGGGTGGACTACCGTTATATCGCCTTTTACCGTACTCATGTCCTTCGGCTTTGCCGGCATGGTAGGCATCTTCTTCGGATTCTATCCGGCACGCAAGGCATCGGGACTTGTTATTATTGACGCCCTGCGCTACGACTGAGGCGCACAGGCGCGTGGAATTTTATCCGCCCCGTGTGGCTTTTATAGTAAATTCTGACTATGTTTTAGTTCAAAATTTACTTAAGAATCACCGGGGCAGATGATGAAGAAACTTTCCTTTTTGCTTTTCCTTCCGCTGCTATTTTCCGGATGCAGCTCATCCGGCACTTCAGCCAGCGACTCAATTAACCTGATTACTCCTGACATTATGAATAAACACATTTCCTTCCTCGCTTCTGACGAGATGAAAGGACGGAAAACCCCGAGCCAGGAACTCGACAATGCGGCACACTATATTGCCGAAGAGTTCGAGAGCCTGGGACTTAAACCCGTAAACGGAAGCTACTTCCAGACGGTGCACCTGGGGAAAGTCGACCTGGGTAAGGATAACCGCCTCGTCATTAAAAAAGACGGCAAGGAACACTCCTTCAGCCTTAAAACAGAATTTACTCCTTTCGAAATGACAGGCAATAAGGAAGTTACTTCTTCCATAGTTTTTGCCGGATACGGCATTACGGCGCCTGAACTGAAATACGACGACTATAAGGATATAGACGTAAATGGAAAGATCGTCATTCTCCTGCGCCATGCCCCGGGTGAAAACGATACGGCTTCAGCCTTTTCTTCCAAACCGGCCATAACCTACTCCCTGGGAAGTACAAAAGTTAATAACGCCATTAAACACGGCGCCACGGGAGTAATTCTTGTAAACGATCCTTTGAACCATATGCTTCTTTCACCAAGGGGATTCCCATGGCCCGCTCTTTCGGCCTTTATACCCAAAGACGCTCTACCAATTACTCTCTTAAGCGAGGAGAAAGATAAGGTCCCGGTCGTCCAGGCCGGCAAAGAAGTAATAAATGAACTCTTCGGATCCGTCGAAAGTCTTAAGGACCTGCAGAAGGGAATTGACGCAAAGCTTACACCCAAATCCTTTGAAATTGAAGGTGCCTCGGTCCTCCTTAAAACCAGCACCGACGTGATGGAAACCCCGGCAAACAACGTCGTGGGATTTCTGGAAGGTTCCGACCCCGCATTAAAAAATGAGCTCGTAATTGTAGGAGCCCATTACGACCACGTCGGGTACCAGAAAGAGCACAAAGAGGGAGAAGATTATATCTATAACGGCGCCGACGACAACGCCTCCGGAACCAGCGGCGTTATGGCTTTGGCCCGCGCTTTCTCGGCAATGAACCCACGGCCTAAAAGAAGCATCCTTTTTATTACTTTTGCCGGCGAGGAACTGGGACTCCTGGGCTCAAAGGCCTATACCGAAAGCCCACTCTTCCCTCTCGAAAAAACAGTCGCAATGCTGAATATGGATATGATCGGACGCAATAACCCCGATTCCCTCTTTATTATTGGCTCTTCTGTCTGCCCGGAACTAAGCCGTTTAAATAAAGAAGAAAATGTTAAGGTTGGCTTTAAGCTCGGCTACAGCCTGGAGAAATTCCTGGACGCCAGCGACCAGGCCTCCTTTATCGGTAAGGGTGTGCCTTCAATATTCTATAATACCGGGGAGACCGAAGACTACCATCACTTCAGCGATGAAACCTCTACAATTAATATGGATAAAGCTGCCAGGGTTGCAAAACTTGTTTTCCTTACTGCCCTCCGGATTTCTGAGGACAGCAGCTATAACAGAACTTTTTATCAACCAATTTCTAATAAATAAACAGGAGACAGCATGAAAAGGGCTTTGCCTTTTATTCTTTTAACAATTTTTTCTCTTTCCCTTCTTGCGGGCAGCCTCAATGCCCAGGAAAGCTATAAACTCAAATACAGCTTCCAGAAGGGAAAAACTTATCATTTTATGAATACCATGGGAGGAAACATCACTCAGGAAGTCATGGGCACCGAAATGAAAATGACGCTTAACGGTGATTTCAGCGTAAGAGTAGTTGTAGATGATGTTAAGGGCAGTAAAGCCGAACTTATTACCTCGCTCGACTCGGGGAAAATTTCCACGACAAATCCCATGAAAGATACCACCATGTCCCTGGCTCCCTTTGCCGGCAAAAGAATCCGCATAACCATGCTCCAGGATGGAACGGTTGAAAATACAACGGCTATCGATTCCTTCAATATGGTAAACCTTCAGGGACTTACACAGAGCAACCTTCTCCGCCTTGCAAAGCTTCCGGATGGAGAGATTAAGGCAGGCGTTCCATGGTCAGCTACAACAACTGATACTATGGATATGATGGGTTCCGGAAAAATAATGAACACAATTAACTCTACCTATACTATCGCGGGTAAGGAAAAGGTTCAGGGGCATAACTGCCTGAAGATAAACTATACGGGCGACGTAAAAAATAACGGCCAGGCTAAGATGGGCGGCATGGACCTGGTTATTGAAGGCACGGGGAAAATCTCGGGCACCTTCTACTTCGATCCTAAAATGGGAATGGCAGTTAAAAACGAAGTAAATATGGATAACGATATGACCATGGCTGTCACTGGTCAGCAGAATATGATTATGCCGGTCTCACAGTCGATGAAGACTTCAACGCAATTGGTTGAGTAGTAAGGCCTCTTTAAAAGTGAAAAACCTGCCTTGTCGGGCAGGTTTTCTTTTTTGTTCAAGTTTTTAGTTCAAAGCCAGCAGAGGTTTATTTTCGTCGGCTAATGCTATTTCCTCAACCTTAAGCTTTAAGACTCCGGGCCTTATAATACCCAGGGCCAGTGCAGCACCTTTGGAAAGGTCGAGTTGTCTGCCGCCAATGTAAGGGCCCCTGTCGTTAATCCTTACAATAACCGACTTGCTGTTTTTGGGGTTTGTAAGTTTTAAGAGCGTCCCGAACTTAAAAGATTTATGGGCGGCGGTAAAAGCCATCTGGTTATATATTTCACCATTGGCTGTCAGTTTGCCATGAAACTTTGGTCCATACCATGAGGCGGTCATTCTTCCTTTGTCCAAGAACTGAATAAAAGAACTCTCTTGCTTTACTGCTGTTTGAGTTTGCGTATTGTTACTTAATTCTTTTATTCCAGCACTCTGACCGGTTTTGTTATCCCCGAGCTCCTTATGAATTATGGTAAATCCGACCAACAGTAACATGACCAACAATACTAATGCTTTAGATATCGATGTCAAATGTACCTCTCATCTCTAGTGATTAAAATATCATCTACTATAAATAAACGGTATTTGCATCCGTCTTACAATCTTTTAGTATATGTGAGAGGCAGGTGGAGCGTTTCCGGAATGTTCGACCTTTTTCGTGAACTTATTCGAATTTCCTGGGTTTTGGAAAATTTTTTAATTTTTTTTGTACATCTTTTAGGATTTATTTTTCATATTATATAATTAGGCACCTTTGACGCCCCCGCCCGGTCCCCCCGGATTCCTTCATCAAAATACATATCTATATATATGTGCTTCATTTTGACGAAACAAGAGTAATGTATCTTTGATTAATTTTCCTTAAATTATCCGGCAGCAAATATCATTTTATTAACGGAGAATTGATGGAAAGGAAAATCACAGCCTTCATCCCCTATAGCGGTAATGATTTTACCAGGAAGACCGTCGGCGAGCTTTATAATTCGGGACTGGTGGATAAGTGCTATTTAATCGTAACCTCCGACGTCGAGGAGAACATAGAGGGATGCGAAAAACTTAAGGTTGAATCTCTTTTCAGCAGTGAAACTGTTTCACAGCTCAAAGAGAAGTCAAGTGCAGACTATACCCTGTTTATTACACAGGATAACCTGATCGAATTCGGCCATTTCGGAATTGAAAGATTCCTCCACGTGGCTGAGGATACAGGTGCAGGACTGGTTTATTCAGATTACTACGAAGTTAAGGAAGGATCGAGAACCGCTCATCCGGTTATAGATTACCAGGTCGGAAGCATCAGGGACGATTTTAACTTTGGGTATGTGTATTTCTTCAACACTGCCGCCCTCAAACAGGCATTCAAAAAAACTAAATTTTTATACGCAGGCATCTACGACCTGAGACTGAAAATTTCTCAGAAAAATTCAATTGTCCGCGTACCTGAATTCCTTTATGCAACAATTGAAACCGACGTCCGCAAGACCGGTGAAAAACAGTTCGATTATGTAAACCCCAGAAACCGCAGCGTACAGATCGAAATGGAAATTGCAGCTACAGACCACCTTAAGAAAGTTAAGGCTTACCTGAAACCGGAATTTAAGCAGATCGACCTTACTGCCGGCAATTTTGAGTTTGAAGCCTCGGTTATTATCCCGGTTAAAAACAGGGCTAAGACAATCGGAGAGGCTGTTGAGTCTGTCCTTAAACAGAAAGCTGACTTCCCATTCAACCTGATCGTAATCGATAACCATTCAAACGACGGCACAACTGAAGTATTAAAGGAAGCTGCCGCCAGGGACAGCAGGCTTATTCACGTCATTCCTGACAGAGAGGACCTCGGTATCGGCGGATGCTGGAATATGGGCGTACACCACGAGAAATGCGGCCGCTTCGCAATCCAGCTCGACAGCGACGATATGTATAAGGATGAAACAACCGTACAGAAAGTTGTCGATAAGTTCAGAGAAGAAAAATGCGCCATGGTTATAGGCAGCTACCAGATGACCAACTTTAAGCTCGAAGAAATTCCTCCTGGAATCATCGATCATAAGGAATGGACTCCTGAAAACGGACGCAATAACGCCCTCAGAATTAACGGCCTCGGTGCTCCAAGAGCCTTCTATACCCCGCTTTTAAGGGAAATTAAGGTTCCTAACGTCAGCTACGGCGAAGATTATGCACTGGGACTTGCAATTTCAAGGGAATACCAGATCGGCAGGATCTATGAACCGATTTACCTCTGCCGCCGCTGGGAAGGCAACTCTGATGCTGCTCTGGATATAAACAAGGCTAACACCTATAACGTTTATAAAGACAGAGTAAGAACTATTGAACTTTTAGCACGTCAGAGAAAAAATTCGCTATGAGAGACACGACTGTAATTAAAGATTCCGAATTAGAACCATATATTTCATCAGATGACCTGGCAGGCAAAGCGAAAGCTTTGCTTGCCCAGCAGAAAGAAAGCTGGGAACTGTTAAGTAAAGGCTACAACAGCCTTAATAACGTTGAAGTCAAAACATTCGAGTTCGATCATTTCAAAATAAAGGTCCAGTTCAACCCGGGAAGAATCACTTCATCCGCAGCTAAAGTGGATGAAAAATCAATCAAGGAAAGAAAATGCTTCCTTTGCCCGGATAACCTCCCGGAGGCACAGAAAGGGATACTTTATAAAGAAGACTACATTGTACTCTGCAACCCGTTCCCGATCTTCAATGAGCATTTTACACTTCCAAGGACAAGCCACGTGCCCCAGGAAATTAAAAGCTCATTCCCGGAACTCCTCAGTTTCACGAAGGATCTGAGCCGTTACTATACCGTTTTCTATAACGGTCCCAAGTGCGGAGCCTCGGCACCGGACCACCTTCACTTCCAGGCTGGCGACAAGGCCTTCATGCCTATCGACAGCGAGTACACTGAAATTAAGGAGAACCTGGGCCGTAAGATAGTTGACTGCAATGACTTACAGGTTTATGCAGTTGACCGTTACCCCGGCAAATTTCTTTCTTTTGAATCCTCGAACCCAGAGGCCCTCACAGAGGGTTTCAACCATTTTTATGGCATTTTCAAGGAAGTCTCCAACAACGGCGCCGAAGAGCCGATGATGAATATTCTTTCTTTCTATGATAATGGCAAGTGGCACGTTATGGTATTCCCAAGGGCTAAGCACCGTCCGAGCTACTTCTTCATGGAAGGCGATGACAACATACTCTTAAGCCCGGCTTCAGTGGATATGGGAGGAGTGCTTATAACTCCGCTTGAAAAGGATTTCAAAAAGATCACAAGAGAAAATATTGTGGATATATTCCGTCAGGTAACACTGTCAGATGAAACATTTGAATACATTTCAGGCAAACTAGCCCAAATCTATTCCTGATATACTAAAGGGCGGCCGCAGGCCGCCCTTGCAATTTCTTACCGTCGAACGTCGGACGCCCAATAATTTCTTACCGTCGGACGTTGGACGTTGGACGTCGGACGTCGGACCTACTACTCCTGCTCCTCATAAGAAATATTATACTTTTCCATAAACCTGTACACCGTGGCGCGGCCGATCTCCAGCTTCCTGGCTACTTCAACTATATTGCCGTTTGTAACCTTAAGCGCGTGCCTTATGGCCTCTTCCTTCAGTTTGTCAAAAGGAATTATCTGGTCGTCCGAGAAAATGGGACCCGATAACGCAAGAGCAGTGTTACTTTCCGAAGCCCTGATGTTTGGCGGCAGGTCACTAATATCCATCGTATCGGTTTCAGAGATAATAATGCACCTTTCCATTGTATTTTCCAGCTCGCGCACATTCCCGGGCCAGTCGTAATCGTAAAGAAGCTTAAGCGCCCTCTTCGTAAAGCCCTTACTCTGGCGCCCGAGCTTGTCGTTGAATTTCTTAATAAAATAATCCACAAGCGTAATTATGTCGCTTTTTCTTTCCCTTAAAGGCGGAATTACAATCGGGAAGGAATTAAGCCTGTAGAACAGGTCCTCACGGAACTCCCTTTTTTCAACCGCGGACTTCAGGTCCACGTTTGTAGCCGAGATGATCCTGACGTCCGTCTTAATTACCTCGGTGCCCCCCACCCTTTCAAGCTCCTTCTGCTGTATGACCCTTAGTATCTTGGCCTGCAGCGACATCTGCATTTCGCCGATCTCATCCAGGAATATGGTGCCCTCGCTGGCCATTTCAAACTTTCCTATCTTCCTCTGGTAGGCGCCCGTAAAAGAGCCCTTTTCGTGCCCGAAAAGTTCGCTTTCCAGCAGCTCCCTTGGAATTGAGGCGCAGTTAACCACCACAAAAGGCTTGTCTTTTCTTATTCCGTTATAATGAATTGCCCTTGCAATAAGCTCTTTTCCCGTGCCGCTTTCGCCGTGAATTAGGACTGTGATGTCGTTATCCAGCACTTTGGAGACCATCCTGAAGACGTCCTGCATCTTTGCGTCGGACGAAATAATGTTGTCAAAACTGAACTGCTTTTTAACGTCTTCCTTCAGAATCGTGAGCTCGCGCTGAAGGTCGTAGCTCCTGATGGCATTTTTAATTGCGGGTTCCAGGCGCTGTGTGTCAATAGGCTTCGGGAAGTAGTCGAACGCCCCCAGGCGCAAAGCCTCCACTGCAACCTCAATGCTCCCCTGAGCCGAAAGCATTATAACAGGCAGACTTTCATTTAACTGCTTTACCCTTTTTAAGATCTCAATGCCGTCAATATCAGGAAGCATAATATCAAGTAAAATGAGGTCGGGACTTACCGCAGAGAGCCTTTTGAGCATATCCTGGCCGTTATCAAAGACTTCAGTCTTGTACTTCCATTTGTCTTTTACCCAGTATGTCAGGAGCTTTGAGATTGCCTTTTCATCGTCAACAATAAATACCAGCTTTTCCAATTTTTCCTCGGTTAATTACTCTTTGGTAGTTTTATGATAAATGTAGTGCCTTTATTTACTTCACTCTGGACGGAAATGAGTCCTTTGTGCATATCAATTATCTGCTTGACGAGCCCAAGCCCTATTCCGGAACCCGGTATCTGCGTGCTGCCTGCACGGGCCGCCTTGTAGAATTTCTGGAATATGTTTGGCAAGTCCCTTGAGGGAATGCCGATTCCTGTATCGCTGACAATAATTTCAAATTCCTTCATAAAGTCCTGGGCAATAAGCGTAATGCGCCCGTCTTTACCCGTAAACTTTATAGCGTTGCTCGCCAGGTGCTGAATGACCTGCATGATCCTCTCTTTGTCGGCCGTAATAAGCACCGGGTGCTCGGGAATTTCAAAGTTTAGGCTGATTCCTTTCTGCCGGACTTCTTCGCGCACGGAAGCCATAATTGCCTGAAGGACTTCCACTATGTCAAATTCGGTCTTAAATATGTCCAGCTTCCCGGCTTCCATTTTGGCAAAGTCCAGTACGTCGTTAATTAGCTTTGCCAGGCGCTTGCCCTCGCTTAAGATTATATTGCTGAATTCCATTATCATCTCCCGCGGCATGTTGGGGTCGGAGGTTATTGTCTCCGAAAATCCCACTACGGAGGCTAATGGGGTCCTGAGCTCATGCGAGATGTTTGAAATGAAATCGCTTTTTAGCTTGTTCAACTCCTCAAGAACCGATACCTGCTGTTTTGCGCGGTCGCGTTCAATTGAAATGAGCCTGTTGGCCTCAATAAATCTTGAATTCAGCTCCCTCAGCTTTTCCTCGTCCTTCCGGCGCTGCGTTATGTCGCGCCCGATGCCTAGCATGCCCGTAATCTCGCCATTATTCTGCGTAGGGCGGCACTGGACTTCAAAGAAGATCTCCTTGCCGAACTTGTCAATGAACGCGGCATCGAAGGATACCACCTTATCGGACTTCAGTATCTGCTGGAATGCAATGGCTATTTCAGCCTTGTGCTCGTCGCTTATAAACTCCAGGAAGTGGCAGCCTGACATCTCTTCGGGCTTGTAGCCTAAGGCAAGTGCCCCGTAGTTATTTACCATGAGGAAGTATCCAGAGCTGTCGAGATTAAAAATGAGGTCATTTGCCGTTTCAATCAGCAGGCGGAAGCGTTCTTCCGACTTCTCCAGCCTTAGCTGTGTTTCCTTTTCCCTTGTAACGTCGCTTACAACGCCGTCAATCCTTATGATCTCGTGGTCTTTTACCACCGGGAAACCTGAATTCCTCAGGAAATGCGTATTCCCCCGGATATCTTTTACCTGGTACTCCACCATAGCACCCGAACCCTGGCGCAGAAGCCTGACAAATTCCCTGTATTTTGCAAAGTACCTGGGATCAATTTGCCTCAGGAATTTACCCGGATTATCCATTAGCTCCCGCGGCTGGTAGCCCAATATTTTCTCAACGGCATCTGTAATAAAAAGGTACTTCTCCCCTTTTACATCCGTGGAATAAATTATTGCATCTATATTTCCTGCCGCGCCAACCAGCGACTGCTCAATGCTTTTAAGGCCTGCTACTTCAAAATACTCATTAAGAAAATCCTCCAGCAGCCCTATATTGCTGAGCCTGGAAGAATTAAAATACCTGCTTTTGTCCGACATGAGCACAAGAAAGAATGCTTCCCTGTTCTCCCCGTTCCTTTCCAGCTTTTTTACATACAAAGACCTGATGCCGGTCCGGCCGGAGACTTCCTTAAAAGAATCCCACGAGATGGCATTTTCAAGCTCACCTTCCGCAGAACGGATGATCTCCTGGTTAAGCTCACTAAAAAGGCTTTCCGTACCCGCTCCTGCAAATGCCGCAATGCGCGGCACGGCCCCGCTGCCTTCAAGCAGATAAGCAACTCTGCTGCCGCTCACATTTGCAATGAGCTGGATAATATTTGATATCTTTGTCTGCATTAAAATTGGAAAAGTTCTTCTGAAAATATCGCGTTTTTTCCAGAAATTCAATGCCGTAAAGAAAACTGGCCATTTATTTTATCTCTTCACGGCCTGAGCCTGTTTTTCCTGCCGTAGAAGAAGGAAAAATAAACCAGGAATGAAAGGCACAGAATAGCCGAGGCGATCCAGAATGCGTACTGGCGGTTAAATTCCACAAGCATGGAGCCCGCAACGGGACCTGCGAGCGTCCCGATCCCATACGACATGGCAAAGTGCCCGTTTGCCTGCGCAACGTAAGCTTTATCCACCCGTTCAACCGTGTAGGTTAAGCCCACGGTGTAAAATGCCGGCACAAATCCCCCGATTATGAAAAATATTACCGTCAGGAGCACCCTGTCGGGAAAAAATCCCGGAAGAAGGAATAAAATGCTTAAGACCCCTGAGACTATAAGAAGAAGCTTGAACTTGGATATCCTGTCCGAAGCGCGCCCGATCAGGTATAGAAGAATTATACCCCCAATGACGTAAGCCCCCAGGAAAAGAGATACCTCTTCTTCCGAAAAGCGGCTCCTTAGCCCGAATAATGGGATTACAATGGTAATGGACGACTCAAAGATCCCGTAAACGGCTGAGGAAAACAGGGCAACAACGGGCATCATCTTAAAGGGGAAGTTTGCCTCCTTTTTCTCCAGTTCCTCAACCGGCTTTAATTCCACAAGAAGGAACCATTCAAAAATATAGACAAACAATATCGTCAGTGCGCCTATTACAAAAGGAAGCCACTCATAGATCCTGACCGTCCAGATAAGCATCGTGCCTACGGCAATTCCAATGGAAAGGAACATTACATAAAGCCCGATGTTTTTCCCGCGGTTTGTCTCGTCGCTTGTTGTATTTATGAGCACTTCGGTGGCAACAAAGATGAATGTAACACCTATCCCCTGAAGAAACCTTGCGGGAAAAAGAATGTAGTAATTCCGCCAGAAAATGAGCCCTATTGAACATACAGAAACTATCAGGAGCCCCCAGGAAAGTACCTTCTTTATATTGTACTTTTCTATAAGCTTTCCCGTAAGGCTTGAAAACAGTACTATGCTTATGTAAAGCATTGTTGTTACAAGTCCCGTAACCCAGCTTGGCGTATGATTTGTCTCCAGGAGTATTACAGTTACAGGAGATACCAGTCCGAATGTAATTCCGGCTACTGCAATCCCGAAAATGGCTATAAGAAGAGGGTTTTTCATATAAAGTGGACTATTTATCTTTTGTGTCGGATTCCGTCAGATTTATCACGTAAAACTAAGAATTTTTTCTTAAATAGTCTTTCCTTATGAAAACAGCACTTTTGAAGGATATCCCGTCCATTTTTAAATGGTTTGTTTACATGTGCCAATAAATAGCCATTCTTTAATATTGACATTTCGCAAAATTTCCAGTAATATTTGTACAGTTACAAGCTCTTCATATAAGACGTAGTATCCTGTTCATATAAAATAAATCATTAACATTTCAGAGGGAAAAAATGGATAATGCGACATTAGTTCTGAACGGAAAGGAGTATCAGCTCCCTGTCACAGTAGGAACAGAGGGTGAAGTTGGAATTGACATTGCGGCTTTAAGGTCTAAAACCGGTGCAATTACGCTGGATTCTGGTTATGGCAACACGGGTTCCTGTGAAAGTTCAATTACTTTTATAGACGGTGAGAAGGGAATTCTGCAGTACCGCGGCTACCCGATTGAGGATCTGGCGGCAAAGAGCAATTTCCTTGAGGTCTCATATCTCCTGATTTTCGGCCACCTGCCAACAAAAGAAGAGCTTGACAAGTTTAATTATGACCTTACACACCACAGCCTGCTGCGCGAGGATATGAAGAAATTCTACGAAGGCTATCCTCCCACGGCGCATCCTATGGGTGTACTTTGCTCGATGGTTGTTTCCTTATCGGCTTATTATCCCGATACCCCGGAAGAACGCTACAGAAACATAATCCGCCTTCTTGCAAAACTGAAGACAATTGCGGCTTTCTCATACAAAAAATCGATCGGACAGCCTTACATCTATCCGCGCAACGATTTGAGCTTTGCCGCGGATCTTTTACACATGATGTTTGCCGTTCCCGCGGAGGATTATGAAGTGCACCAGGAAGTGGCAGATGCACTGGACCTGCTTTTAATTCTGCACGCGGACCACGAGCAGAACTGCAGCACCTCGACAGTCAGAATGGTAGGCAGCAGCGAAGCCAACATGTTTGCAACCATTGCCTCGGGCATCTGCGCACTATGGGGCAAGCTGCACGGCGGGGCAAACCAGCACGTAATTGAAATGCTGCATAAAATACAGAATGAAGGGGGCGACTATAAGAAATTTGTTGCCATGGCAAAGGATAAGAATTCAGGATTCAAGCTCATGGGCTTTGGACACAGAGTCTATAAGAATTTTGACCCCAGGGCAAAGATCTTGAAAGAAGCAGCCGAAAAGGTATTAAACAAGCTGGGCGTAAAAGACCCGCTGCTGGATATTGCAATGAACCTTGAAAGGGTTGCTTTGGAAGACAGCTACTTTGTTGAGCGCAAACTCTATCCGAACGTGGATTTCTACAGCGGCATCATTTACCGTGCAATGGGAATTCCGACGGACATGTTTACAGTAATGTTTGCTCTCGGAAGGCTTCCGGGCTGGATAGCCCAGTGGAAGGAAATGAGGGAAGATCCTTCAGTGAGGATTTACCGTCCGCGCCAGATCTACACCGGCTGCACCAAGCGCGAATACCTCCCGATCGATCAACGCAAAACCGTAGAAGCAAAATAAATTATTTAATTATTATCAGAAAGCCCGGGACCAATATTCCGGGCTTTTTATTTTTAAATCATCTGTAGCCCAATTGTGCCCCATGAATAGCCACGGACTTCAGGCCGTGGGCTAATGAATCAAACAACCCGTGGCTATTCATTAAAAAATATTCCGGTACCAATGAAGTGTGTTGACATTGTGAGCACAGGAATCTATAATTTAATATATCACGATGAGAGACTCTGCTGTCTTACCGGAATTTAATTTTGAGGGTAATTGTCTGAAGATTATAAAGATTAAGCGGCATGCAGCAAAGGAAAAAAGGATAAAAAAATAATCATTCCTTATATAATTGATCGTGATAGCGGGGATAATGTCTGTGGAAAAAAAAGTCTGCACTCCGCTTAAAGCTCGGCATTATCCCCGCTATTTATTTTAAATGATACTATTCGAACTCTATCAGGAGCTCCCCTTTTGCTACACGCTCGCCTTTGGAGATTTGAATAGATTTAATAATCCCGTCAAAAGGTGCCTTGATGGAATTTCTCATCTTCATAGCTTCCAAAACAAGCATGCTCTGATCGCGCTTTACATGCTGCCCTTTGTTAACTGTAACATCCAGGATGACCCCGGGAATTACGGCGCATATTTTTTTAGGATCTTTAGGTGCAAAAGCTTTTCTGACTGCAAACTTTGGTGTCAGCTTCGTCAGATAAACCGTATCATCCACTACTATTTTCTGCAGGTCTTTATTATTGTCGCTCATATTAAAATGGAGGTATCCCGTGTTTTTTGTTAGGTCTTGTTTCTTCTTTATTAGCTGAAGCCTTTAGCGCATAAATCAGCGCATCCCTGGTTTCATAAGGATTAATTACTGAATCAACATGCCCGTTTGATGCAGCTACATAAGGATTGGCGAACTTTTCTGTATACTCCTGAACCTTCTGCTTTCTTACTGTGTCAGGATCTTTTGCAGCGGCAATTTCACCCCTGAATATAATGTTGGCTGCGCCTTCGGGACCCATAACCGCGATTTCTGCAGTAGGCCATGCGAAAACAAAATCAGCACCCAGGTGGCGTGAGCACATTGCAATGTAACCGCCGCCATACGCCTTGCGGAGTATAACAGTCAGCTTTGGAACAGAAGCTTCGCTGTATGCATAAAGTATCTTTGCACCGTGGCGGATAACGCCTGCGTGCTCCTGGTCAACTCCAGGCAGATAACCCGGAAGGTCAACAAGTGTAACAAGAGGAATATTGAAAGCATCGCAGTAGCGGATAAAACGTGCAGCCTTGTCCGATGAATCAACATCCAGAACGCCTGCGAGCACTAAAGGCTGGTTGCCCACAATACCAACAGTTTCACCGTTAAGCCTTGCAAATCCTATTACAATGTTTGCCGCCCACTTTTCCTGAATTTCAAAGAAGTCGGAGTCATCACAGATAGATTTAATGACGTCGCGGATGTCGTAAGGCTTTGTAGCTTCGGCAGGAATAATTCTTTCAACGTCGAACTGCGATTTTGGCAGCCTTGGTGTAATTGCAGGAGCCTTTTCCCTGTTGCTCCATGGAATAAATGACATAAGGCGCTTAATCTGCTCGAAGCATTCCATTTCGCTTTCAGCGTAGAAATGCGCGTTACCCGTAATTTCAGTCTGCACGCGTGCGCCGCCCAAATCTTCCATTGAGATCTCTTCACCAAGCACGGTCTTGATTACTTCAGGACCGGTAATAAACATTTTGGAAATCTTATCCACTACAAAAACAAAGTCAGTAAGTGCCGGTGAATAAACCGCGCCGCCGGCGCAAGGGCCCAAAATAACAGAGATCTGAGGTACGATACCGGAAGCCAGTGTATTTCTGTAGAATATTTCCCCATATCCTGCAAGAGAATTAACGCCTTCCTGTATACGTGCGCCGCCTGAATCGTTGATACCGATAAGAGGGATTCCCATTCTAACCGCGTGGTCCATTACCTTTGTAATCTTTCTTGCATGCATAAGGCCAAGCGAACCTCCGGCGACAGTAAAATCCTGTGCAAAGACGCTTACAGGGCGGTTATGGATTGAGCCTATACCTGTAATAACGCCGTCAGCCGGAAGCTGTTTCTTATCCATATCAAAATCTTCGCAGTTATGCTGGACGAAGAGGTCGGTTTCATGGAAGCTGTTAGGATCCAGAAGAACCTTCAGTCTTTCGCGGGCGGGCAGTTTCCCCATAGCCACCTGTTTCTGAATGGCTTTTTCACCACCGCCGGTACTAATTTTTTCTTTTTTGCTAAAGAGTTCAATTAACTTACTTTTTAATGACACTATATTTTCCTTTAAAGATGAGAAATTCCTTCATATTAAGAATTGCGACACTACTGTCCGCAAAAAACCAACTACAAAGATAAGAAAATTATTATGAAATAATAAATATCCTTCCCGGAATTAATGAAAGTCGTGAATATTGGTTCAATAAAAAGCTTACCGCCATAGCAGGTTCAACATTCAAAAAAAACCTAAGAAGCTCATAATATATTAGAAATAAATCCCCCATCTATAGAGCCTCGGAAGAGGTCAGCCGCGGCTGATTTGTAGCAAAAGAAAGGCCCCCTCACCAGTTTTCAGAGTCCCGGAGGGACGACTTGTATGTAGAAAATAATGCGACAAAAAAATATTTAGAGCCTCGGAGAGGCGACTTGTATGTAGCAGAAAATGGAATCGATCACCCCAAAAGAGCCTCGGAGAGGTCAGCCGCGGCTGATCTGTAGAAAAAGAGGTCCCACCAACCCTCCCCAGAGCTCCGGAGGAGCGACTTGTAGGGATTTTGTGCTATAATTCACTCCATGAAACCGCAACTTCCTTTACCTTCACCTATATACATCAAAACATCCCCATGAGGAATATCATTATGGCAGACACATTCAGCCAGGTATACCTTCACATTGTATTTGCTGTCAGGCACAGAGATCACCTGATCAGGCCCTCTTTTTCCGAAGAGCTTCAAAAATACATGACAGGAATTGTAAAAAGCCATAACTGCAAGACTCTGGCCATAAAAGCCATGCCGGATCATGTGCACCTGTTCATCTCCTACGTCCCTGGATCCTCGGTTTCAGATATGGTAAGGGAAGTTAAGGCATACTCAACTGAGTTCATAAAGAAGAAGAATTGGCTGAGTGGTTTTTCATGGCAGCAGGGATATGGAGTCTTCTCATATTCCAGGAGCCAGATTAGCCAGGTAATAAGCTATATTCAGAACCAGGAGGAACACCACAGGCATAAGTCATTCAGAGAGGAGTACATGAAGATACTGAAGGATTTTGCAGTTGAAATGGGAAACAAGGAAGTATTTGATTGGATAATGGAGCAGGAGAAAAAAGATTTGGGATGAGTTTTTACAAGTCGCTCCTCCGGAGCTCTGGAGTGTGGTGGTGGGCTCCCTCTGCTACAGACAAGTCGCTTCTCCGAAGCTCTGAATTATTTTGGAATGTCGTTTTGCTACAGACAAGTCGCCTCTCCGAGGCTCTGGGAACAGGGTGGTGCTTCCTGCTACAGATCAGCTGCGGCTGACCTCTCCGAGGCTCTTCTGAGCGGGTGATTATGACGGTTTAATTTTACATTAAATTTGGGATGAGGGTGTGATTAATAGGTGCCATGAGGGAAGTCATGGCACCTTGGGAAAACAATTTAGCCTCTTTTAGGCCTGTAAAGGTGGGTGCTGGTGCCGAAGAAGACTTCGGCGGATTCCATTACGGTCTCGGATAATGTCGGATGCGGATGTATGCTTAAGGCTACGTCTCTTGCTAATGCCGCCATCTCAATGGCTAAGACGCCTTCGGCTATCATTTCTCCTGCCCCGGGACCAACAATTGCAACTCCTAAAACCCTTTCTGTCTTTGGATCTATGAGGAGCTTTGTCTGCCCGTCATTCCTGTCCAGCGTTACAGCACGCCCTGAGGCAGCCCACGGGAAACGCGCAACTTTTACCTCTATTCCCTTCTCCTTTGCCTCTGTCTCTGTCAGGCCGCACCATGCGACCTCGGGATCTGTAAATATTACCGCCGGAATTGCAGCCGGGTGGAATTCCACGTTGTGACCTGCAATTACTTCAACCGCAACTCTGCCCTCGTGCGAAGCCTTATGAGCCAGCATCGGGTTACCTACAACGTCACCAATTGCATAAATTGTGGGCTCTGCCGTCTGCATCTGCGAATTTACTTTTATGAATCCCTTTTCAACTTCAACTTTTGTATTTTCAAGCCCGAAGCCCTTTGTGTTCGGCGTACGCCCTATTGAAACTAGCACTTTTTCAAATACCTGCTCTTTTTCCTGTACGCTTTCGCCTTCAAATGTAACCTTAACGCCGTTTCCCACGTCTTCCATCTTCACTACTTTTGTGCTCAGCATGATCGATTTCATAACCGGCTGAAGCGAACGGGCAAGTATGTTAACCATGTCGCGGTCGGCCCCGGGCAATAGTCCCGGCGTCATTTCAACAACGGAAACCTCGGTGCCGAGTGAAGCATAGACTGAACCAAGCTCAAGCCCAATGTAGCCCCCGCCCACAACAAGCATATTTTTCGGGATGTCCTGAAGCGCCAGAGCTCCCGAGGAATCAATTACCCGCGGTGAGTCCAGCATTAAGGAAGGTATCTGCGCCGGGCGCGATCCCGTGCAGATGATCAGCTTTTCAAATGTCAGCTCCTCTTTTCCACCTTCCATCTTTTCTATTTCAAGCGTGGTAGGGTTCAGTATTGTTGCCCTTCCCTGCACATAATTTACTTTCCTCTGTTTGGATAAAACACCCAAGCCTCCTGTAAGTTTTCCAACAACACTTTCCTTCCAGCTTCTTAATTTATCCAGATTTATCCTGGGACTATCGTATTCAATTCCCCAGTTGGCGGAATGTTTTGTTTCATTGATCAGCTTTGAAACGTGCAGAAGCGCTTTTGAAGGAATGCACCCGCGGTAGAGGCATACTCCGCCCGGATTTTTCTCCATATCGATCAGTGTAACCTGCATACCAAGGTCGGCAGCCAGAAATGCCGCGGCATAGCCGCCCGGACCGGCGCCAAGGACTGCAAGCTGGGTCTTATTTGCCATACTAATTAAACTCCAATAAAATTAAAACTTTAATGAATTTTCACGTTAAATTTATAACATAAATTTCTAAGTGCAAAAAATATTTTTTATTTCGGCTATTTATGAGATGCTCCCAAATGGGGTATATCTAAATAGCATTTCTTCAGAACCACGCTAGTGGTTGTATATTTGTAGAAAACAGGTCAAAAACAATATCGAACCGCGTTCAGCGGTTCTATATTTTTTACGTGCTTGTAACAGATATAAAACCACTACGTGGTTTGGAAATGTGGGATGATTTTCTTTCCCAGGGTTCTGCGAACCCTGGGCTACAAATATGGAACCGCTAAACGCGGTACAAACATTTTAAATCTCACAATTAAATATACAAATGTGCCCCAACCGGGGCACATATTATTTTTCTCTTATCCTTCAAGCGCCATGAGGAATGGCTGCTCGATTGCGCCAACAACCCACCTTAAGAAACGTGCTCCGTCGGCACCGTCAATTATCCTGTGGTCGTAGGACAATGATAAAGGCAGCATCATTCTGGGCTCGAACTTCCCATCCTTATATACCTGTTCAAAGGCACCTCTGGAAACTCCTAAGATTGCAACTTCAGGCGCATTTACAATAGGCGAAAAATATGTTCCCCCTATTCCCCCCAGGTTCGTTATGGTAAAGCACCCGCCCTGCATATCCTCAAGCGAAAGCTTCCTGTTCCGGGCCTTTTCTGCCATCTGGTTCAGCTCAACGGCAAGCTGCACAATGTTCTTTTTATCCACGTCCCTTATCACAGGAACGAGAAGCCCGCGGTCTGTATCCACGGCAACACCAATGTGGTAATACTTCTTATATATAACCGCGCTGTTTGCCATGTCAACGCTTGAATTAAACTGCGGGAACGCCTTTAAGGCGGCGGCAACAACCTTAAGCAGTATTGCCGTTACGGTAAGCTTTCCGCCCTGCTTTTCAGCGTGGGATCCGTACATTTTCCTTAAACGCTCGAGCTCTGTAATGTCGGCCTTGTCGAACTGTGTAACGTGAGGCACTGTAGCCCATGCATAGCTCAGGTGCTCGGCTGTCTTGCGGCGTATATTAGTCATCTCCTGCTTTTCAACCTTGCCCCATTTGCTGAAGTCCGGAAGCGGCTCCATAGCTATGCCCGCTATTGCGCCTCCCCTTGGAGCTTCTGCTCTCTGCTCTTTCCCTGCGGTCTCACGCGCATGGGCTTTAACGTCATTTATTGATATGCGCCCTCCGGGGCCTGTACCGTGGACCTCGTTTATATTAACTCCGATCTCTCGCGCAAAGCGCCTGACCGTGGGGGCAGCAGGGGCTATCTTGCTCGGATCAATTGGAGGCCGGTCTTCCATCAGGTAAGTTTTTCTTG
The DNA here is from genome assembly GCA_025612375.1 of Ignavibacteria bacterium. NCBI lineage: Bacteria > Pseudomonadati > Ignavibacteriota > Ignavibacteria > Ignavibacteria bacterium. The sequence continues at coordinate 14,336 of JAAXKN010000016.1, read as the reverse complement.
GAGGCTGCCCGGCTATGACAGTGCTTACAGTCTTTTCTTCCGGCTTCTCTTCAGTCTTCTTTGAAGGCTCTTCCTTCAGTGAAGGCGTCGGGGTTACCTGTTCAGGTGCAATACGCGCTCCCCCTTTTTCAGATTCCTCCACCTTCCTGTTCATTTCAATCTGCTGCTCCTGCCTCTTTTCAGCCTGCCCGCCAGGAGCCCCGGCTGTCTTTACAGTAAACACCACCTGCCCCACGCTGGCCTTCTGCCCAGCCTTTACAAAGACTTCATCTACCACGCCTTCAATATCCGAAGGGACTTCAATTGTAGCTTTGTCGGTCTCAATTTCAAGTATCACCTGGTCTTTCTTTACTGCGTCGCCCGGGGCGACCTTAACCTGCAGCACGTCTGCAGACGTAATGTTTTCACCAAGTTCAGGAAGCTTGAACTCCGCTTTCCCCCCTTTTTCTTCAACTTCAGGTTCGACCGTAGCCTGGGCCTTTACTTCCTCTTTCTTCGGCTCCTGCCTCTTTTCAGCCTGGGATGCCGGCTGAGCCTTGGGCTCTTCTTTCTTTTCTTCCTTTGGAACGGGCTTTGTTTCAGCTGCCCCGCCTTCTTCTTCAACTGTAAAAATTACCTGTCCTACTTTCGCCTTATCTCCTGATTTTACATTTACTTCTTTAACCACGCCGCTTATTGTTGAAGGCACTTCAATTGTGGCTTTGTCTGTCTCTATCTCAAGCACGGTCTGATCTGCCTTTACATGATCCCCGGCCTTAATTAGCACCTGCAGAACGTCTGCAGAGGCTATATTTTCCCCCAATTCAGGAAGTACAAATTCTTTTGCCATTTTTAAATCCGTTAGTTTTTTTCTTCAATATTTAGAGTTTATATTGGGGCAGGCCTGTGCCGCCCCATTTTTAGAATTTGAACGTTCAGTTTTTTTTATTGGTGCAAAGGATTCTTTTTATCGGGATTAATACCCATATCCTTAATTGCTTTTGTAACCACGCCCGGTTTTATCTTCTTCTCGTTAGCCAGGGCCATGAGTGTTGCAACTACAATGTATCTTGCATCCACCTCAAAGAAGTTCCTTAAGCCTTCCCTGTCCTCGCTTCTTCCGAATCCGTATGTGCCGAGTGTATTCATAGGCCTTGGCAGATACTTTGAAATTGAATCTGCCAGCATCTGCACGTAATCTGAAGCCGCCACAAAAACGCCGTCTTCGTTCTGAAGCTGTTCTGTAACATACGGCACCTTCTTCGGCTGATCCGGGTGCAGCATGTTCCACCTTGCTGCATCCATGGCATCGATGTGCAGAAGCTTATAGCTTGTAACGCTCCATGCATCGGCAGCCACGTTGTACTTGTCCTCCAGGATTTCGCGTGCCTTTAAGACCTCGTTCATAATAGCGCCGCTTCCGAAGAGGTGGGCCCTTGCTTTTTTATCCTTCTTGTCTGAAGCCTTGAAGCGGTACATCCCCTTCAGGATCCCTTCCTTAACGCCTTCGGGCATCGGAGGCTGTGCGTAGTTTTCATTCATTACCGTGATATAATAATAGATGCTTTCGTTTTCCTCATACATCCTTCTCATTCCGTCGCGTATGATGACTGCAATCTCATATGCAAAGGCGGGATCGTAAGCCATGCAGTTAGGAATAGTATATGAAAGCAGCTGGCTGTTGCCGTCCTGGTGCTGCAGGCCTTCGCCTGCAAGCGTTGTGCGCCCTGCCGTTCCGCCTATCATAAAGCCCTTTGCCCTTATGTCCCCTGCAGCCCATGTCAGGTCGCCGACCCTCTGGAAGCCGAACATTGAATAGTAGACAAAGAACGGAATCATATTAATTCCGTGCGTGGCGTAGGCAGTTGCGGCTGTAATGAACGATGCCATAGAGCCCGCCTCAGTAATTCCTTCCTCAAGGATCTGCCCGTCTACAGCTTCCTTATAATAAAGGAGGCTTGCCTTGTCAACCGGCTCATAATTCTGCCCCGCGTGCGAGTAAATGCCTATCTGACGGAAGAGTGCCTCCATACCGAACGTACGGGCTTCATCGGGCACAATGGGAACGATAAGCTTTCCAAGATCCTTGTCCTTAAGTAGCTTTGAAAGTATTCTTACAAACACCATTGTAGTTGAGGCCTCACGCCCCTCTGTACCTGCATAGAACTCCTCAAACAGTTCTTCAGGAGGAGTCTTAAGCGGTTTTGCCCTTACGACTCTTTTGGGAAGGTAGCCTCCCAATTCCTTGCGCCTTTCCTGTATGTATTTCATTTCGGGACTGTCATCCGGAGGCCTGTAGAAAGGTGCCTCAGCCACCTGGTCATCCGAGATCGGGATGCCGAAACGCGTGCGGAATATCCTTAGCTCGTCTTCGTTTAATTTTTTCTGCTGGTGCGTGATATTTTTCCCTTCACCCGCTTCCCCCAAACCGTAGCCCTTAATTGTCCTGGCCAGAATTACCGTGGGGCACCCCTTATTTTCAACTGCTGCCTTGAAAGCCGCATAGACTTTCTCCGGATCGTGCCCGCCAAGCCTCATCTTGGCAATCTGTTCGTCTGAAAGGTTCTTAACCATATCCTTCAGTTCGGGGTACTTGCCCCAGAAATGCTCTCTTATATAGTCCCCGCCTTCAACGGAGTACTTCTGGCTTTCGCCGTCAATCATTTCATTCATGCGCTTGATTAAGAGGCCGCTCTTGTCTTTTTCAAGGAACGGATCCCAGTCATCCCCCCAGATAACTTTTATAACGTTCCAGCCCACACCTCTGAAGCTTGCTTCAAGCTCCTGAACAATGTTTCCGTTTCCGCGTACGGGACCATCCAGCCTCTGTAGGTTGCAGTTGATAACAAAAATCAGGTTATCCAGCTTCTCTCTTGCGGCAAGTGAAATTGCGCCCAGTGTCTCAGGCTCATCTGTTTCCCCGTCGCCTAAGAAAGCCCACACCTTGGTGCCGTTCATTTTCTTTAATCCGCGGTCTTCTAAGTAGCGGTTAAACCTTGCCTGGTAGATTGCTATTATTGGACCTAAGCCCATAGATACGGTCGGGAATTCCCAGAAGTCCGGCATGAGCCACGGATGGGGGTATGAAGAAAGTCCTCCTCCGGGCCTCGTTTCGCGCCTGAAATTTTTCATCTTTTCTTCCGAGATCCTTCCTTCCAGAAATGCCCTGGCGTAGAAGCCGGGGGAGGCATGCCCCTGGAAGAATACCTGATCGCCGTCAGTTTCGCCGTCTTTACCCTTGAAGAAGTGGTTGAATCCTATTTCATAAAGAGTTGCAGCCGAGGCGTATGTTGATATGTGCCCCCCTATGCCGTGCGATTCCCTGTTGGCCCTTACAACCATTGCCATTGCGTTCCAGCGTATAAGGCTTTTAATTCTTCTTTCAATTTCCCTGCTGCCGGGAAATGGCGGCTGCTTGTCGTGAGGAATTGTGTTTATATAAGGGGTATTTGCTGTAAAAGGTATTTTTACATCGTGTTTTCTTGCATATAACTGCAGGTCAGTAAGCAGTTCCTGGACCCTCTCAGGTCCGCTATGATATAATACATAGTCCAAGGATTCCAGCCACTCCCTGGTTTCAATGGCGGCCAGATCCTTTTGCTGAGTATTGTTTCCGTCCATTACTCATAATCCTTATTTGTCGTTATTGTAAAGAAATATATTTAGTAACACAGATAAAGGATTTAGTTTTGCCCTCTTTATCTGATATTTCCTTATTATAAGGCATTTAACGCGGAAATGCAAAAGCTGAAGTCAAAAAACTATACTTTTTTGTCAATATTCGCGTCATTTCCTTGCTGCAGACGGTCGAAATAAGTCTCGGACGGATTAACAATCTTTTCAACCTTTCTGCAGAAATTAATAAGGAACTCAAAAACTTTCTCCGGATTTTCGAAGAGGTTCGGAATCAAAAGCCTTAAATTATCCTTCTGCTGGCTGAATTTTATTTCGTTCTGGTAGTTGTCCATTATAAAACGCATGAGCTGGGTAAACTTCGTCTTGTAGTAATCCTCGTTCTCACCCTTAGGCAGAATAAGCATGATGTTTTTCTGCTGAATGATTACCCTTTCAAAAAGAGCGTATGAAGCGTAGTACTTGAGGATGCTCATTGCAATAAGCCTTTTTACGAGAACCGGAAGTTTGCCGAAACGGTCCTCTATCTCCTCTTTAATTTCTTCAACCTCCTCCAGGCTCTTGATCGAAAAGAGCGCCGTGTAGAAGCTGAGGCGGTCCGCCTGATCGGGCATAAAGGCCTTGGGGATCCCGACTTCAAAATATGTATCAATTGTGGCATCGGTCTTCATCCTCTGCTTAGGCAGGTTCTTAAACACCTCCTGGAATTCCTGGCGCTTAAGTTCTTCAACCGCCTCGTCCAGAAGTTTAACGTACATGTCAAAACCAACCGTATCAATAAATCCTGTCTGCTCTGTTCCAAGCAGGTTGCCGGCGCCACGGATCTCAAGGTCGCGCATGGAAAGGTTGAAGCCCGCGCCAACATCCGTAAACTCCTCAATTGCCTGAAGGCGCCTGATGGCATTTTTATTAATCGATTTCATCGAGGGTACCAGGAGGTATGCGTAAGCCTGCCGGTCACTTCTTCCTACCCTTCCCCTTAACTGGTGAAGCTCAGCCAGACCGAAGCGGTCGGCACGGTTAATAATTATTGTATTAACGTTCGGAATATCTATTCCCGACTCAATAATTTTTGTAGCAAGGAGGACGTCGTACTTTTTATTTAAGAAATCATAAATAACATTTTCAAGCTGAACGGGCTTCATCTGCCCGTGCGCAATTGCAATCCTGATTTCCGGTATATACTTTCTTATATATTCAGCTATCTTTTCAATTGACTGCACCCTGTCGTGCACAAAATAGACCTGCCCGTTACGTTTGAGCTCGTTTAATATCCACTCGCGTATCTTCATAACGTCGAAGGTCTGCACGTGTGTGTATATAGGCTGCCGGTTTGGCGGCGGCGTTGAAATGATGGATAAATCCCTTGCACCAAGAAGCGAGAAGTTCAGCGTTCTTGGAATAGGCGTTGCCGTAAGCGTAAGAGTATCCACGTTCAGCTTGAAGTTCCTCAGCTTCTCCTTTGCCATAACGCCGAAGCGGTGCTCTTCATCTATAATAAGAAGCCCCAGGTCGCGGAACTTCACGTCCTGCGACAAAAGCCTGTGCGTTCCTATTACAATGTCAACTTTACCTTCCTCAACACTTTTCAGGATCTCTTTCTGTTTCTGTTTTGTCTGGAAGCGCGACAAGCCTTCAACCTTAACCGGGAACTGCGAAAGCCTGTCCTTAAACGTGTTCATGTGCTGTTCGGCAAGGATTGTTGTAGGCACAAGAAGTGCGGTCTGCTTGCCGTCGTTTGCGGCCTTGAACGCTGCGCGCACGGCAATTTCAGTTTTTCCGAATCCAACGTCGCCGCATACCAGGCGGTCCATCGGGCTTTCAGATTCCATATCACCTTTAACTTCTTCTGTTACTCTTGCCTGATCCGGCGTATCCTCATAGAAGAACGATGCTTCAAGCTCCCTCTGCCAGATGGTGTCGGCATTAAATGAGTGGCCGCGCGAGGCCTTGCGCTTTGCATAGAGGATAATGAGTTCCCTTGCAGCCTCTTTAATTCTTTTCTTAACTTTTTTCTTGGCGTTTTCCCACTCCCCGCTTCCAAGCGATGAGAGTTTGGGTTCCTCGTTATCTTTGGAGGAAAATTTCTTAACGAGGTGGAAATAGTTAAGATTAACGTAAACCTTGCCCCCTTCGGCATAAAGTATCTTAATGCTTTCCTGGCTCACGTCGCCGATTTTTATAACCTCAAGGCCGTCGTACCTTCCAATTCCGTAAGTCTCGTGCACCACATAGTCGCCCCTTTTAATTGAAGCGAACTCCTTTGCGCGCGACTTTTTTACCTTCTGACGCGAGGATATCTTTGTCCTGTAGGGCTTATTGAATATCTGGTAATCGGTAAGAATGAGGGTTTTATCGTTCCTTATAATAAAGCCCCTTCTTATGGCAAGCGTTTCAATTTTGATTTTTCCCGTATCCAGCAGATCTGCCAGCTCGGTCTTGTAATCGCTTAAAAGGTCGCGCAGCCTTTTACTCTGGAAGTCATTTTCCGAAGTAATAAAAATTTTATATTCGCGGCTGGAATAGTCCCTGAGCGTATTATAAAGGAGCTCAAAGTTGCTGTTTACGGCAGGAGCCTCAGTAAGGTCGAGCCGTACTTTCCCCGGCGAATCATCGAACGGGTCTTCAATTATCCAGCGTGCATTTTTCTTAAACAGGTCCTCGTCGGTAAGGCTGGCGTCAAGCGTAATGCCGGTTTTATTTGGCTCAGCGTTTTCAGAATACTCGCCGCTCTCCTCAAGCAGGAGTTCTTTAGCGAGCTCCTCGTCATCAATCCGGGCCGGTTTTTCGCTTTCCGTCTGTTTACCCTGCATGTCGGAAACTTTATTCAGCTCAAACTTTGAGGCAATAACAAGCGGGTTATCAAGGAAGTCGAATATATCTGAAGAAAGCCCGGTATTATTTTCAGAAAGGTTGCCTGCAACCGTAATCGAGTCCACAAGGTCGCTCGAGCGCTGGCTTTCGGGGTCGAAGTGTCTTATCGACTCCAGGAAGTCGCCGTCAAATTCAAGCCTTGCCGGGTTGCTCTCGCTGTACGACCAGAAGTCAATAATGGAGCCACGGACCGAATAGTCGCCCGCATTTTCAACAAACTTAACCTTTGTATAATTAAGGAGGTTAAGGTATTCTATGAGTTCCTCATAGCTTATTTCGCCTCCCGGGCGGAGAGTTGTGGTATTTTTTGAAAACTGGTTCTTAGCCGGGAGCTTCACCCTCAGGATATCGTATGTGGTAATAAGTATGAAATTTCCGCGGTTCTGCACCTGTGTAAGCTTTTCCTGCAGGCTTTCGAAAGAGATTTCATCTATAACTATAAGCGAATCGCCCAGGCCCAGAATATTCAGTTCCACCTTAATTTCATTAACTGTCTGCACGTCGGGCAGAAGCAGCAGTATCTGCCGGGTTTCCGGTTCAACAAGTTTAATGAAAAGGGTGCGTGCCGATCCGGAGAGCGGAGAGGTATAGACTGGCTGTTGTTTGCTTGCAATAGCAGCTTTTTTCAGCTGTTTTATAGATTCAGAACGGTTAAATAGTTCTATTAGAGACAAACTCATAGTTTTGAGGTAATATGTTAAAAAGACCTTATAAAAATAGCAATAAAACCTGCTCCCTCCCAACTTCTTTATTTAATAAATTAAAATCGAGGGAAAAATCAATGTCAAACTTTCATGTTCCAAGGTCCAAGGTCCAAAGTCCAAGGTCCAGGGTCCAAGGTCCAAGGTCCGAAGTCCAAGGTTTAAAGAGAAAGCCAGTAATAGCAGAGCATTTAGAACGACGCAGTTACTAAGCCCCGGAGGGGTGTTTTGTTTGTAGCCGGGGGTGACAAAACCCCGGAGGGGTGAGGGAACCCCCGGGCAACGTATTCCCCCCACACAAAAGAGCCCGGGAGGGGCGACATGTTCCTCCACGGCATGAAATTCATGGCTATTTATGTGGAAAATATGAAGACACCCCCTCCCAAACCCGTTTTTTTACCATGAAACAGAAAAAAAATGCATTTTTTTTTAAAAAGGGGCAAATAATTCCATAAAATAGTTGTAGGATTTAAATAATTTTATTATGATATTTGTACGTCCGGAAATAGTCCGGGGTATTATATGTTTTATTTTTAAGGTTCTATTGTGAGTACTAAATTATTTGTAGGTTCATTACCGTGGTCAGTTAACGACCAGCAATTAGAAGAAACATTTCAGGGTTACGGAAAGGTTCTTTCTGCAAAAGTTATAATGGACCGCGCTACCGGGAGATCGAGAGGATTCGGTTTCGTGGAAATGGAAGATTCTTCTGAAGCAACTTCTGCTATCAACGCTTTGAACAACTCAGAGCTTAAGGGAAGAACAATCGTTGTAAACGAAGCAAAACCCCGCAGCTAACCAGATATTTTATGTCGGTTAAGAAAAAGCGCCCTGAAATGAGGCGCTTTTTTTCTTTTAAAGCTTATTTATTTTTTGCCAAACTGCGAGGCATACTGCTCCACACTTCTGAATACCCTGAAGAAATTGCCTCCCCAGATCTTCCCTATATCTTCGTGCGAATATCCCCTTCTTAAAAGCTCAACTGTAATATTTTTCATCTGACTGACGTCGTAACAGTCCTCAAGCTCGCCGCCGCCGTCAAAATCGGTTCCAATACCCACAAAGTCAATTCCGCAGACCTTAACAATGTGATCTATATGGTCAACCGCGTCTGACACTGTAGCCAGTATCTTTGGATATTTTTTATCCAGCTCGGCCCTTTCACTCCTCACTTTAGCTCTTTCTTCCTCACTCATAGCATCGTAGCCGGCATATCTCTGGCGGAAGGCTGATAATACGGAATCACGCGTTTTATTCCTAGGGTCTGTCTTTAGGTAATCGCTTAAAATGCAGATCTGTACAACTCCCCCGTTCTTTGCAAGCGCCTTTAGCATGTCGTCATCCATGTCGCGCGGACTGTCACATAAGGCACGCGCCGATGAGTGGGATGCAATTACAGGAGTTTTGGAATATTTTAAGACATCGTAGAAAGCCTTGTCGGATATATGAGAGACGTCTATCATCATCCCCAGCCTGTTCATCTCTGCTACTGCTTTTTTGCCGAGCTCGCTTAAGCCGTCATATTTTACAGTATCGGGGTCTGTTGAAGAATCGCACAGGTCGTTATTTTTTGTGTGGCAGAGCGTTATATACCTTACACCCAGGTCGTAATATTTTTTTATCATCCAAAGGTCCTGCCCTATCGTGTAACCGTTTTCAACACCAAGGTAAACTGCAAGCCTGCCTTCACTTTTGATCCTTGCGGCGTCAGTTGAATTAACGGCAAACGAGGCCATGTCCTTATTGCGTTCAAGCACTGCGTGAACAGTATCAATTATTTTTAACGCCCTCTCTTTAGCCTTTTCATTTCCCCCGGGAGTCCTGGGTCCCTGCGCAACAAAGGCTCCGAAGAAGACGGCATCAAGCCCCCCTTCCTTCATCCTGGGGAAGTCAATTTTAGAGTGGTCCTCCATTGCATTGTGGCGCCTGCCGATATCAAAACCCTTATCCATGAGGTTAAGCGGCGCATCCGTATGCGTATCAATTGAAATAATAGTCTTATGCAGCTCGTCGGCTTCCAGTTTAAGAGCGGCTGCATCTTTTGAAGTTACATTCTTCACGCTGCTGCATCCTGCAATAAAAAGGCATGAAACTGCCATGCCCAGTTTCAAATTAATTTTCATTTTTTATATATGTTGTTAAAAAGCCGCTGTAATTTTTGGAGCATCCGCCTGTTTCAGAATGAATTAAGGCAGAACGATTTTGGGATTTTCGGGGAAGGGACGGTAGAGTACAAAATTCCTTCCGATCACCTGTACGAGTTCAGCACCTTCAATTAAACCGGCAACTTCACTGCCGGCTTCCTTGGCTGATAAAGGAGCATATTCCAGCACTTTTACTTTAAGGAGTTCTCTTGTATTAAACGCATCTAAAACAGCCTGCCTGGCACTTTGGGTTACACCTTCTTTTCCAATATTGACCACCGGTTTAAGGTGATGTGCCTCTGAGCGAAGAAACGCACGTTGTTTTGAGTTAAGGCTGTCCATCTATATTCTCACCATGTAAAATTCCTATATAATTTCTTAATTAACGTTGTTAAAATACAACATCTAAAGATAACGATAATCTCTGAAACATTAATGGATATTCGCCCGCGCTGAGGAAATGTTTTTATGATTATTGAATAGCCACGGCCTTTTAGGCCGTGGTTTAATAATTCGAAAATATTTGGGCTTTAGCCCCCGACCATCCGGAAAAAATCTGGGGCTAAAGCCCATATTTTTTTGTCGCTATCCCACGGCCTGAAGGCCGTGGCTATTCAATAATCACATTTAATTTGTTTCCCCCTCGTGCAACCTTTTCCAGGGCTTATCAGTCTAAATAACAGTACAAATAAATTCGGGAGCGAAAAATGAGAAGGAATTTCGTAAAAATCCTTTATCTTTCTTTACCTGTCCTGTTCCTGGCTTTCAGCTTTGCCTCAGCACAGGAGACAAGAAAATTTGACTATAAGGATTTTAACACGGTTGAAGCCGGCTACGGCATGCACGTTCAGATTACTCAGGCCAATAGTTATTCAATTGAAGTAAAAGCCGGCAAAAGGGATTTTGAACACCTGAAAGTTGAAAAACACGGCGGCACACTAAGCTTTACAATGAAAGGCTGGTTTAATCACAGGCAGGACGATATTACAATTACCATTACAATGCCTAAACTCACCGGAATCAGCTTGAGCGGAGGCTCAAAGGGGATAATTACAATGAGTAATCCCTCGGACAATTTTGAAGGCGAACTCTCAGGAGGCGCAAAGCTGAAAGGGACTCTTAAATGCGCTAATGCATCGTTCGAACTTTCAGGCGGAAGCTGGATAAGCCTTCAGGGAAACGGCAATAACCTGAAAGTTGACGGCTCCGGCGGAAGCTCATTCAAGCTGAAAGATTTTAAGGTTAATAATGTGAACACCGAACTCTCGGGCGGAAGCGAAGCCGAAGTTAATATGAACGGAAGGCTTAACGCGGACCAGAGCGGCGGATCAAGAGTAGTTTACTACGGCAACGCCACCATGGGTACAACCGACCTCAGCGGCGGCGCCTCGGTTTCAAAAGGAGAATAACATTATTTATTGCACGGATGGCGCCAGACAATGATTCCTGGCGCCGCAGTTAAAGATACGCACGGACCAGACTCAATATTAAACAGAAGCATATTTCCAGACACACCACAATTTTTACACAAACGGCTTTTCTTCCATCTTTCAGGCGCGATTAATATTGCATCTCAACAAATAATTTTTGATCATTGTACCTGAATTTTTATAGGATTTTTCCGGGAGCGTAATTTCCGGAAACCAGTTAATAATAACACTTTATACAGTTTATACAGGGGTCACAAATTATGTCAAAAACACAAGAAAACCTGAAAGAAGCCTTTTCTGGCGAAAGCCAGGCTTACCAGAAGTATATGGCATTTGCAAAAAAAGCAGAAAAAGACGGCCTTCCTAACATAGCCCGCCTTTTCAGAACAGCAGCCGAAGCAGAAAAAATCCACGCCGAAGGACATTTACGCTCAATGGACGGCGTAGGCTCCACGGTTGAAAACCTGAAAGCCGCAATTTCAGGCGAAACTTATGAATATACCGTCATGTATCCCCCCATGGCTGAAGAAGCCGAGAAGGAAGGACACAAGGCAAAACGCATGTTCAACTACGCACTGAAGGCTGAAGAGGTCCATGCCGAATTATATAAGATGGCACTCGACTGCGCTATTTTAGGCAAGGACCTGGATGACTGCCCGATTTACCTCTGCCCCGTATGCGGACACATTGAAATCGGCCAGATGCCCGAAAACTGCCCCATCTGCGGCGCCAAGGGCGATAAGTACGTAAAGCTTTAATTATAATGGAAGAGATTAAAAGGCTCGAAGAATCCGCACTGCGCCTGGAACCAGGCTTTGAGGAGCGCGAAAAACTGCTTAAAAAAGTAACGGATTATTCCGAAGAGTTCCTGAAAAACGTCTACAGCCTGCCCGCCTATAATTTTAACGCGGGTAAAGGCGAAGGGATATATGACTTTCCGATTCAGGACGCTCCGCTCGATTTCAGCAAGGTTCTTGACATCCTGAAAACGAATGTGGATACTCCGGGCCTTAATCCCGCTTCCCGCGGCCATTTGGGCTACATTCCCGGAGACAGCATAGACGCGGCTTACGGCGGATTCTTTAACCTCTGCCAGTCGGGCAAAAAAGCATTAAATGGAATTGAAACTTCTTGCAAGGTATTTCCATGAAAAGCTTGCAGAGATCAAAGGCATGGCAAGAGGGCCCTACCCGCAGCTTTCAGTTGATACGTTCCGCTACATTCCGGAAAAAGGCGACGCCAATGAATTTAACCGCCGCCTCGTGCATGAAATCCAGCACGATGAAAGACTATTCCTTTCTTCAACAATGCTGGATGGGAAATTCACATTGAGGCTTGCAGTTCTGTCCTTCAGAACCCATCTTGATACAATTGACGAGATGCTGGAGATTATAAAAGAAAAGATCCGTTTAATATCGGGCTCATAATCAAATCTTTCTATAGCTAATATTGCTCCGGATAGAGCGCCACAAAATTTACATCCGGGAATTCCTTTACAAAACGGCGGGGGAAACGGTCCAGACTCCTGTTCCACGAGATGCTCCTCGGCCTGGCACTAACCAGCACAAACAGGTCGTCCTGCGTCAGACCGTTATTCCAGTTAAGCGAGGCAATCTTTGTAATTGTGCTGTATTCGGCTTCCACGGCAGGCTTGCCTTCCTCCATCTCTTTACGTATTACACTTAATCCGTGGTTATTCCCGTAAAAGGAAAGTGTTGCCCCGGTCTGCTTTGCAAGCATCCTGATCTTCAAGAGCCACTTTAAGAACCCCTTTTCATACTCCGCACGCTCAGGCATGACAACGGTTATTTTATTTATTGTATTTACAGGGTTAACCATCCGGCATACATAAAACTCCGTACCGGAATCCCTCAAAAGCTGGTCAAGTATGTTGCCGAATATACGGTTGCGCGAACGGAACTCTCCACGCCAGTCGAGCACCACGTCTGTAATCAGAAGCTCCCTTACGGCCCTCATAATGCCGTTTGCAATGGATGAATCGATTCTTGATATAACGCGCAGAGCCTTTTCGGAAGCCGAGGCGTGATGGATAGCACGGTCCAGCACCTTCCTGTTCCTCATAATTTCATCCGATGCCTCGCGCGAGTCTTCTGCTACTTTCAAGGCCGTCAGAGGCTCGTCGGAGGCAGGATCCTGTATCATTGCGGCAAAATCCACCAGAGGCTCAATTGTCTCATCACGGGAGATCGGGATTAGTATCTTTTCTGTAATTTCTCCGGGACTCAAGGGCTCCTTCTCCTGCTCTACGGCCAGGCGGCAGCCTTCCTTTTCAACAACAAAAGAGCTCGTAAGGCTTGTAACAAGTATCATAAAAATTGTGCCGTTGAGTATGTCGTTATTAAACATCCCGGCCCTGAGTGCTATAAGCACAATTGCCAGTGTTGCGGCCGCCTGCGCGCTGGAGAGCCCGAACATAACGTTTCTTTCCAGAGAAGTATACTTATATACATTCTGAATTATCAATGCCGCAATAAATTTTGATGAAAGAGACATAACGGTCATAAGTATTGCAACAATCCACGTCCCGGTGCTGCTGTAAAGGCTTCTTACGTCAACCAGCATTCCCACAGAAATAAGAAAAAACGGGATAAAGATGGAATTGCCCACAAACACAATCCTGTTCATAAGAGGAGATGTGGAAGGGATATAGCTGTTGATTGCAAGCCCAGCGAAGAATGCCCCAATTATAGGCTCAAGCCCTGCCGCCTGCGCAAGTGATGCCGAAAGGAACAGCGCAGCCAGGACGTATATGAACTGCTGCTCCCCGTCTGTCTCAAGGCTGCGGAAGAACCATACCGTAAGGCGCGGAAGGGCAAGAAAAACAAGCAGTATTAAAACGGCAAAGCCCGCAATTATCCTGATCCAGAAGGCACCCGTCATCTCCCCCTGCTTAATACCGATTATTACCGCAAGCGTAAGAAGTGCAAGTATATCGGTAACAATTGTGCTTCCCACAGTAACAACAACCGACCTCGACTGCGCGAGCCCCATCTTGCTTGCCGTGGGGTATGCAAGCAGCGTATGGGAGGCAAACATTGAAGCCAGAAGTATTGAGGAAAGGATATCCAGCTTTAAGAGGTAGGCTGCCGCAATATAGCCAAGTGAAATTGGAATAATAAAAGCCGCTACTCCATAGATTACGCTTCTGTTGCGGCTTTTGCGGAATTCCTCCATATCTATTTCAAGCCCCGCGATAAACATGATGTAAAGGAGTCCCACCGTGCTGAAGAGTTCAATGCTAGCATCGCGCCCCAGGAGTCCCACGCCTTTGGGTCCCAGCACAACGCCCGAAACTATCATTCCCACAATTCCCGGAATTCCCAGGCGTTTTGAGACGAGAGGAACAATAAGGATTGTAAGAAGGATAATAACAAAAATTAAAACCGGATTTTTAACAGGCAGATCGAATAATATAACCGGATGCATCAAACCCCGCAATTGTTTTTATTAAATAAATATAAAATTCCGGGGGTGGATTTCAATGTGTTAAGGGCGTGCACCTGAATAGAAGTTATGTTTAAAAATAGGTTGTAAGAGGATATAAAAAAAGAGCA